>DATFRK010000830.1:0-15954 GCA_035263325.1 Pyrinomonadaceae bacterium
CCGATCATTCCAACTTTGATTTGCTCCATTTTGCGTTCTCTTTGGTGGAACAGCAGGTTTGTTTAGCCTAGCACTCTCAAGGTCGCGTCGTGGGCGGCACGCGCCAGGGCAAAGGGATCCTGCGCCCAGTACTCGGGCCGAAAGATCTCGACACTGGTTACACCGGTGTAGCCAATTCGTTTGAAGCCGCCGAGAATTTCCTGGAGCGGCAGGATTCCGAGACCTGGCAAGAGGCGATGGCTGTCGCGTAACTCGTCTCGTGGTCGATCCTCTGCATCGTTGATGTGAAACACTTTCAACGATTCCGGATTAAGTGCCTCAATCATCTCAACGGTGGAGCCGCCCGCGTAGAAGTGAAAACTGTCAAGCACCAGCCCCAGGTTCCGGCAACCGCTAGCGCGTACGATTTCGTCGGCCAGCTCAAGTGTTTGCACGCTGCAGTCCGTCTGGCCCAGGAACTCAAACGCGAGTGTGACGTCGTACGGGAGTGCGATCTCGCATAGTTCCGTCAGTACACGAATGGATTCAGCAACTATTTCGGTCCTCGTCGCGCCATCCCTGGGAAGGCGGCCGGGAACCACGACGATGTAGGGACAGTCGATCTTGGCGGCAATGTAGCACAGTTGTTTGCATTCGTGTTTGATTGCGTCGTAGGCGTCCCTGTCACGAAAGGTGATGTGTTCGATGGAGTTGATGCTTAGTGGCTGCAAACCCGAGTCAGCGAACAGTTCTTTTAGATCCGCAGCGGAGTTGTATTCGAGAAATTCCCGCAGTTTCGCTGCCCAGATTTCAACATAGTCGAATCCGGCAGCCTGTGCAGCCAGGATGTCGGTCTGCAAGTCGGCTTTCATCGTAGTGGCGCCGTTGAGTGCAAGTTTCATTCTGTCTGGTACCTTTCAAGGGTCGCAACTCGTGGGAACCCGGAGTGGCAGCGACGGGATGGCACGGTCGAATATAGAGTTATGATGCTAACCCGTCGCTGCCGCTCCGGTTCTGTAATTGGCCAACCCGTCGCTGCCGCTCCGGGTTCTGTAATGGTGCGACGGATGGTACGGTCAACACTGAGGTAAGTCAAAATTGACTGACAACATCCGAAACGATGGATACGAGTTGCCAGGGCGAAGAGGCGGGCCCTTGGAGTCGCTACAGTTTGACTTGACGCTACGCTTAGTTGTAAAAGCCTCTGTCACAGGCACAGTCAATCAAGTCCCAGAACCCGGTAACCGTCGGGATCATCGACTTGCCAGCACCGAAAGGAGAAAATATGGCGTTACGATTAGGTGACATAGCACCAGATTTCAAAGCGAATACCACTGAAGGACCGATTAGTTTTCATGAGTGGCTCGGAGATAGTTGGGCGGTTTTGTTTTCACACCCAAAGGATTTTACTCCCGTCTGTACCACTGAATTGGGTTACGTAGCGCGCTGTAAACCCGAGTTCGAGCAACGCGGCGTTAAAGTTGTCGGACTGAGCGTTGATCCGACAGATTCGCACCAGAAATGGGCCGAGGATATCAGGGAAACCCAGGGCACCGCTCTGAATTTTCCCGTGATAGCCGACCCGGATCACAAGATCGCTGAACTCTACGATATGATTCATCCTGAGATCAGCGATGTTTTCACAGTGCGTTCTGTATTCGTGATTGGCCCAGACAAAAAGGTGAAACTGATGATCACCTATCCGGCCAGCACGGGCAGAAACTTTGACGAAATCCTGCGGGTCATTGATTCACTGCAACTGACTGCCAAGTATAGTGTAGCGACTCCAGTGAACTGGAAAGATGGCGACGACGTGATCATTCTCACGTCGGTGTCGGACGAGGCTGCCAAAGAGAAGTTTCCCGCTGGTTGGCAGGCGCCGAAGCCCTATCTGAGAATTACTCCGCAACCGAATAAGACGGCCGGTTCAGATTCTGCTGCTAAGAGTGCTTCGTAGCAGTAGCTAACCCTGCTTCACAGCAAGCGAGAGGCGCGCGAGAGTGCGCCTCTCTTTTTTTGACCATTACACCGCTTCGGCGTGAAGAAGGTTGCTGGGATTCACGAAGGCCTTCGGCGTGAAGGCTTTTTACTTGATGCGATTGCCTGTGGAGCGGTCAAAGAAGTGAGCTTTCTCCAGGGCCAGGGTGACCCAGACGTTCTGTTCGGGCTCCGAGCGAAAGTCAGCAGCCGCGCGCGCAATCAGTCTGGACTTGCCCAGCGACAGGAAGACGACGCTTTCGTTCCCCATTAGCTCGGTGACATACACCGTGGCCCCGATGGCGCCATTCTGGCGAGCAGGAAGAATGCAGATGTGTTCCGGTCGGATTCCCAGGGTGATACGTTCGCTGGCCTGCCCCGCAAGCCGTTCAGTTTGGGCCTCAGATAAGTGCAAGGACAGATCGCCGGTCAAGAACGCGCGGCTCTCGATATCAACCTTACCGTCGATGAAGTTCATGCTGGGACTCCCGACAAACTCGGCGACAAAACGATTGGCCGGATAGTTGTAGATATTTAGTGGGGTATCGAATTGTTGGAGTTTGCCTTTGCTCATCACTGCAACGCGATGAGCTAGAGTCATTGCCTCGGCTTGATCGTGAGTCACATAAATGGTGGTGGTGCTGAGTTGATGTTGCAATCGCTTCAGTTCTCCGCGCATCTGCACCCTGAGGCGAGCGTCGAGATTTGAGAGCGGTTCATCCATCAGATAGGCGCGTGGTTCGCGCACAATAGCTCGAGCGAGCGCCACTCGTTGTCGTTCGCCGCCCGAAAGTTCACGTGGCTTCCGCTTCAGTAATGGTTCAATCTCCAGCATGGAGGCGACCTTGTTGATGCGCTCATTCCTATCGTTTGGGGAGATCTTTCTGATTCGCAGCGGATAGCCAATGTTCTCGGCGATCGTCATGTGTGGATACAGCGCATAGCTTTGAAAGACCATCGCCAGGTCACGATGCTGGGTGGGCACATCGTTGATGCGCTCGCCATTAATGAGTATGTCGCCCGAGGTCACGTTTTCGAGTCCGGCGAGCATGCGCAGGGTAGTAGTTTTGCCGCAGCCGGATGGACCAAGCAGGACGACAAACTCCCCGTCATTGATTTCCAGCGAAAGATCATCGACGACAGTTGTGTCGCCGAATCGTTTGCTGATGTTTTTGAATACAACGGACATGCGGCGTTAAGTGCTTATGTTAACCAGGCAGCAACAGTCATTCGTCATAATCCTTCGCATCTCTTTGAAGATCAATTTCCCTCTACCCCTTCACCGCACCTAGAGAAAGTCCCCTTACCAGGTACTTTTGCACTGCTAATGCGAACACCAGAATTGGAACCATCGCCACCACTCCCGCAGCGCTCATCACTCCCCACTTGATCTCGTACTGTGTTACTCGACCAGCGATGCCCACTGGCAAAGTCATCGCCGCGTCTGTCTGTGTCAGTACCAGGGCGAACAAGAATTCATTCCAGGAGACTATCAAACAGAACACCGCCGTTGCCGCCAGGCCCGGAGCCACCAACGGCAACACCACTCGTACCAGCGCGCCGAGTTGCGAGTCGCCATCAACCAGGGCTGCTTCTTCAAGATCGCGCGGTAACTCAGCAAAGAACCCGCGCATCATCCATACGACAAAAGGAAGATTGAAAGCCGTGTACACAATCACCAGCGAAGCGCGGGTATTCAACAAGCGCAAGTCGCGCATCATCAGGAACAGCGGTACCGCCGTGACGATCGCCGGAAACATGCGCGTAGAGAGAATCCATAACGAGAGCCGCCGATCCATATGATAGGGCAGCCGAAATCGAGCCAGCGCATATGCCGCCAACGTGCCCAGCACCAGGGCGCACAGGGTAGAGACAACCGCGACTATCGCGCTGGTCAATAAGTACTGGCCAAATGAACGCGTCACAAAAGCGTCAGCGTAGTGTTCGAGGGTGGGTGTGAAGAACAACCAGCGCGGGGGCACGGCAAAGTGGTCCACCTCAGTCTTAAACGAGATGGTAAGCATCCAGTAAACCGGGGTTAGCGCCACGAGCAACGCCAATACCAGCAATAAGTATTTACCGGCACGTTTCACTTGAGACTCTCAGGCCACTTCCCGGTGCTGCAAGAAGCGGATGTAGACAATGCTGATCACATTTGTCAGGGCGAGCAGCACGAACGACATCGCCGCGGCATAACCAAAATCAAAAAAGCGAAAGGCGGTGCGATAAATGTAAAGACTGATGGTCTCAGTCGCGAATCCTGGTCCACCCTCTGTGAGAATGAAGATCTGATCGAAGACCCGTAACAGATCCATGGTTCTTAGTAAGAGCGCGATTAAAATTGCCGGCTTCAACAGGGGCAACGTGACGTAGCGAAACGTTTGCCACGGGCTCGAACCATCAATTAACGCTGCCTCGTAAGGCTCCTGGGGAATTGCTTGCAGTCCCGCCAGCAACACCAGGAACACGAACGGCGTCCACTGCCACACGTCGACCGCAATGACTGACAACAGCGCAAGTCTTGGTGAAGCAGTCCACGTGAGGGCTTCGGTATTGATGCCGAACCCTTTGAGAGTTCCGTTTATCGCGCCGAAGTTGGGATTGAGCAGTAAACGCCAGATCACTCCCACCACCACTGTCGGCAACATCATCGGCACCAGGAGTGTGGCGCGAAACAAGCCGCGAAGTCGCAGTTGTCGATTCAGTAGCAATGCGAGTCCCAAACCCAGCAGGAACTCGCAAACCAACGCCGCGGCGGCATAGACGAATGTGTGCCACAGGGCCGTGAAGAAAAACCTGTCCGTCGTGAGGCGAACGAAGTTGTCCAGGCCCCAGGCGATGCCGTTGCTGGTTCTTGCTTGCAGACTGATTGTTACGGAATAGAGTAAGGGGTAGATCGATAACCCGAGTAGCACCAGAATTGCCGGCGCCACGAATAGATAGGGCAACAGCGTCGCGCGCTTACTGACCGCGCTGAATGATCTTCTCGATTTCGGCATTCGCCTGATTCATCGCCTCTTCCGCAGACAACTCGCCGCTGTTTGCTTTCGAAAGAAAAATACCAAACGCGTTCTCGATCTCGTTCCATTGTGGCGTGCGTGGGCGTGGTCGTGAACTTTCCAGTGATTTCAGTTGGGCCGGGTAGGACGGGTACTTCGCGACGAGTTCGGGGTCGTGAAAGAGTGACTTGCGTGTCGGTGGATTGCCACGCTGAGCGGAAAGTTTCATCTGCTCCGCACTGGTGGCCCACACAAGAAAATCAAAGGCTGCCTGGGCGTTTTGCGAGTCCCTGGGAATCGCAATTAACCAGTTACCAATCTCGGCCTGCCCCGGCTTTTGGTTTCCCGGCAAGGTGGTAAACGCCATCCGGCCCGTAACTTTTGACTTGGCCGGGTCCGAAAACGAACTAATCCAGGCGGGCCAGTTGATCGACATTGCCGCGGTGCCTTGCAACAGGTGTGCGCCAACCTCATCCGCATTGAAGCTGGCATAACCCGGCGGCGAGTATTTGCCTAACTCGAGCATGAACTTCAACGCGGCGATTCCCTGGGGAGTATTGACTGTGGGCTTGCCGGCAGAGTCGAACATCTCGCCGCCGAAGGCCCAGAAGATTGGCATGAAGTCAGCGACGGCCGCATTCCCCTGCGCCGCGCGCATGACATAGCCGTAAGTTTTGTCCGTGGTTTCCTTCTCCTGGATTGTTTTCGCGGCTGTTAGCACGTCGTCCCAACTGCTTGGCTCTTTGAGGTTGTACTTAGCAAACAGGTCTTTCCTGTAGAAGAACAACTGTGAATTCCCAACATAGGGCAGGGCGTAGAGCGGCCCGGTTTGGTAAGGATAACGGCCCAGCGCGAGCGAAGTTTCTACAAAGTCAGCGTCTGGCCCATTGAGTCCCTTCTGCTGCAGAAACGGAGTGAGCTCAGTCAGAAACTGGCCGGCGCCGAAACGGGGAAACCACGGATCGTCGAGCATGATCAGATCGTAGGCGCCGGTGTGCGCATTGAGATCGATGAGCTCTTTTTCAAAGAGATTGGCGTACGGAAATTCAGCGATGTTGATATGCACTCCGGTGTGCGTCTCGTAGTCGCGAGCGGCTTGTTTGAGTGCGTCACCCTCCACCCCGGAGTTAACCGCGAGAGTTAGCTGCTTTGAGTTGGATTGCGCCTGGCGCTGACAACCGGTCAAGCACAAGGCTAACAAAAGAATCGAGTCGAAGAATATGAATTTGAGCATGTTTTGGAGTCGCATGATTAAGAAGTTAGGCAAACAAACGGCCATTGCATCAGACCTCACTCAACTCGTTGATCCACAGTCAGTACCATCTCGCGGTAGCGGATGGGTCGTCGCTCACTTGTTACCGAGAGTCGTGTCGTGAGGCGAGGACCCATCCGCTACCGCGAGATGGTACTGACTGTGATGACACCGGATCGCCAGATGTACGCATCCATCAGTCGGCAATGTAACGGTTCTTCACGCGAATATCACGGCCCGCAAATGGTCCAGTCTCAAATGCATGGACTTCGATCTCAACGCACCCACGATCAAACATCCGGGTCACTTCGCGAAAGTCCTGATTGCAATTACATAAACCGGTGAAGAAGAGATCGTGTAGTCCTTCTGGCAATTGGCCGTTGAAGTCCTTCACGGTCTCCAGGCGGATCCTCAGGCGGCGATTGATGTGCTCGTCTTCATAACTAGCCAACTGAAACGAATTGATCTGTTTCACCAGGACAGGATGCGCGTTAACGATATCGTCCAAATCTGTAGGAGAAACTTTCGCGCCATAGAATGGCACGGTCAGATCCGCTCGGCCAAATACAAAGAGAATGGGAAAGCAACTCTGCGGACTAGCCAACTCATTGATGTCGATCCCTTCTTGTTTGAGTTGGTCACGTAGGTCTCGATGCGAAATCACGCCGCCGGAGTCTTTCAAGTTGTAGCGAATCTTAGGGGCCGCGCTTGTTTGTCGGCCGATAGTGAATAACAACTCGCCGTTGCTTTGCGGTTCAATGATGTAGTCGAGGGCATTGTATTGAAAGATCATGGGCGGTGTCTGCCGCCCGAAGAGTCGTTCACAAAGCTGGCGATTGGACAGGCATAACCGCCTCAACCCGATTGTCAGCAGGGTCTCTACGCCGATGTTGATCTCCAAATCGGAGGCGCCATACGACGAGATTACAGTCTTAAAATACTGCAGGAGATAAGTCCGCAATCCTTCGGAAATACCTTCGCCACCAACAATAAGGTCCATCCGATACGCTTTTAGATCGAGTGTCGTACTGTCAACGAATGATTTGATGAAGGGGGGATAACCGAAAACCAGGTAACGATACTTAGGACCGAAAATGGTCAAGGTGTTTTCGAGTTTCTTTTGATCCGGACCAATTGACTTCAGGATGCCGACGTCCACCAGCGACATGGAAACGTTCATGCCGGTGGCCCACGGCCCGAGCGCGAAGCAGTTGAGTAGAATGCAGCCAGTGTCGCGATAGATGAGTTGATAGTTGAGTTGCAGGATGTGCTTTACGTCTTCGCGTTCCTCGGCACTCCGCACCCAGTTGTTAGGGGTCCCTGAAGAGCCCGAGGATTCGTCGATCACCACGCCGCTGGCCGGGATCACTCCGTCGTAACAGCGTTGTTCAATACTGTATTTCTTGACGTAGTTTTCCTTGGTCATTACCGGGAGTCGCGCAAAGTCCCAACTCCGTTCGCGGTAGCCTTCCGCTTCGAGAAACTGACTGTAAGCCGGGCAACGGGCCTGGGCCTTGAGAAAGACTGCATGGGCCCGCCACTTGCCAATGCGCCCCAGTAACGGTTGTAGTGGCCCAGCGCTCAGGACCAGGTAAGTGCGCCGGTCAAGGCTGATGAACAGTCGCACCAGCCACAAAACCCAAAGTGATAACCAGAGACCGAAACGATTAAGCAACCAATACCTCCTCCACTGAGCGCCGGTAACTTTTGGGAGGCTCGCGCGAGTACCCGATCTTGAAGATCAGCCAAATGTTGTCGATACCAGTTTCTTGCTGCAGCCACGCTGAGGCGGTCTTGTTGGTCACGAGGTTTCCGTAGGGATGGATGTACAAATTGTGCCTGGCTGTTTCCAACCAGAACTGCATCAGAAAGCTTCCAGTTTTAAAAGCGTTGGCGGGCTCCCAGAACTGTCCCGCGAGCATGCCAATGGTGGGCACAAGACCGAGTTGAGACCGATATGTTCTGGCGAGAATGGTGCGGGCCACCGGGAGTTCGAGCAGTTTTGGCAGGCGAGCTGATAACCAGTAAGCGCTCCGAGACGTGTTCATACAGCGATAGTCCAGGCCGTCGCGAGTTGCTTGCGCAGCGGCGTCCGTGAAGCGAAACCACTCAACAATTTCATCGTGATAGTTACGGTCGTTTAGGTCGGCGAAGAGTGCCTCGGTGTTCTTTGCCAGGATCCGTTCGATCAAAAGCGGGTCCGTAGTTTGTTCGTAACGCTGCTCCCATTGGTGGGCCAACGCTTTGAAGTGTTGGACCGTATGGTCCGGTAGCAAGTCGGGCTGCAAGGTGATACGCGCGGTGCGCCGCTTTAGTAGCAAGGCCGGATCGAAGGAAGATAAAACACTTTCATCACGCGCCAGAGACATTCGAGCAAAAGGAAACAAGGTATGCTCTCGCGTCTTTAAGATCTCCAGGGCATACCAGGCCGGCTCATGGTACAGGGAGTGTTCGAGTCGCAGGCCCTGGTTAGCGGCGAGTAGACGCAGGGCTTCGATAAACATGCCCATCGTCAGGATGATGAAACTGCCGGTGGGATCTTCCTTGGGCAGAGTGCGCTGGGAATCGATCAACAGGTCTGCTTCAAGGTCAGAAAGGATGCGGACGCGCCAGGGTTGGACGTTGTGGGGAGAAGGGGAATGAATTGCATTTTGGAGTAGGGAAGTCCAAACGCTCATCGCGGCGTAGCATAACATCCTGGGAGCGCGGGCGGCTCGCCCGCTGGTTCCCCAAAGCGTGACGTGGGAGGGATACGAGTTGGGCCGCTCGCGGTCCCAGTCCCAGTTAGTGAGGAACTCAATATGAGACAAGTTGTGACGACGGGAACCGGAGGCGTCGAGGTGCTGAAGGTGCAAGAGACGGCCGATCCAGTGCCGGGGGAGGGCGAGGTCATTATTCGCGTCAGGGCGGCTGGCTTGAACTTTGCCGACATCCTCGCCCGCCAGGGTCTTTATCCAGATTCCCCGAAAAAGCCTTGCGTTATGGGTTACGAAGCGAGTGGTGTGGTTGATTCGCTTGGTGTGGGCGTCAACAGTTCGTTCCTGGGGAAGGCGGTGGTTGCCTTGACCCGCTTCGGAGGACAAGCAGAACTGGTGCGGGTGAAGGCCAATCAAATCTTCGAGAAGCCTGAAACTCTGACATTTGAACAAGCCGCGGCGATTCCAGTGAACTATCTGACGGCCTACGCCTTGATCGTGGTGATGGGTTCGTTGCACGAAGGGGAATCGGTGCTGATTCACAACGCCGGTGGTGGGGTCGGCCTGGCAGCCCTCGATATCGCGAAGAAGATTGGCGCGGTCACTTACGGCACTGCCAGTCAATCCAAGCACAAGTTTCTCCAGGAGCGCGGGCTGGACCACGCGATTGACTACCGCAGTCAGGACTGGTTGCCGGTCTTGCACCAGTTAACCAATGGACTCGGTGTCGAGTTGGTGCTTGATCCGCTTGGTGGCGCACATTGGAAGAAGAGTTACTCCGCCCTACGACATACCGGGCGCCTGGGGATGTTTGGCGTCTCCACCGCTTCGGCCACTGGACTCAAGGGCAAAGTGAATCTGTTAAAGGTGGCACTGCAAACTCCGCGCTTTCATCCCTTTCCGCTGCTAAATAAGAACAGGGGCGTCTTTGGCTTGAACCTGGGCCATCTTTGGCACGAGCCGGAGAAGGTTGCTGTTTGGATGAGAGATATTCTGCGCGGCGTGCAGGAGGAGTGGATCAGGCCCTATGTCGACCGTACCTTTACTTTTGAGCAGGCGGGAGACGCGCACCACTACCTGGAACAGAGAAGGAATATCGGCAAGGTGGTGCTGGTACCGTAGCGCCGCGAGCAGTATCAAGCCTACGCTCGCGGTTCTCTATTGGGATAGCCGCTTGGCTAGTAAGAAGGAGATTACTGCAGAGTAGAACAAGCCAAAGATCAGGGCTCCGAGGAACAGACCAGCAAACGCCCCCAACACAATTCTCGACATTGGTTGCGTAGTCATGCTGGGGTCGACGTGCATTAGCTTGGTTCCCATGAACGAGATCACCCCGACAAAGAACAATGAGACTGTGACAGCATAGACAAACGCAATATTCACTCCGGTTTTCAAGCCATCTTTGAACGTGAGTGGACCGCCGGCTTCTTTCCCCTTCGCCTTGATCCCGAGATAGATACCCACCACTTCGAGCAGATTAAAGAAGACTCCCGCGCCCAAGGTATGGACCTTCGAGTTTGGATCTGGGACCAGCGTGTGGGCCACGACGATCCACAGCGCGACACCGAGGGTAATCAGCAAGCCATATTTGAGTGCTACTTTCATATAGATTACTTGTAGACCAGATGGTTACGAATTGTAAACAGCGAAACCATCGCAGTTACATTACAGAGACAATGGCAGTAGCTCAACTGCCTATCATTGCGCAGTTGCCCTTCCCAGCTGCGCAATTTTGGTTAGTCGAATAGTTTCAGTATTCCTTCGATTTATTGGCCGGCCGACAAAGGCGAGACAGCCCAGAAAGGTAAGCTCAGGTACGCGGTTGAAAATGATTCACCTAGCTGATAGTGACGCTTAACTACGACGGCCGGATCAAAGAACCAACGACCCATTGTTAGATCCCGCTCATTATTATCGAACCAGCCCCAGGGCGGACGCGCCATGTTATGTCCCCCTACCTTTCCCAGAAACGCACAGGCAACCTTGCCCACCTTGATAGTTTTTTCCGACGCTTTTGCGCCACCCAAGCTTATTGATAGCTTTATTTCCCCATAATCGTAGTCTTCACCATAAGTTTCATTCGGCAGCGCAACGGCCCTGGGCCACAGCGTGGTGCTTATCGGCTGCAGTTCATAACCAACTGATTGGCGACAGGGTGTACTGGGAAGATCACGACAAATCAGCTTCTCGTTAGCCGACGGATCTTCTGCCTTCCCCCGAAAGACATAGCGGAGAAACTCTTTCTTGCCGGTCTGCTTCTGATCACCGTCGTACGCCTCGATGCCATGACCCTTTGGTTCGATATAAAGTAGGGGGTGTTCATCTTCAGCCTGCACGGCGGTAAAACCTTCTGCCGCTTCTCCGACAACGTAATGAGAAAAAGTATTGTGGTGCAGCGTCTCGACAAAGGTTAGCCGTCCCTTACCATCGCCAACCTTGGTAACGACGAGCAAGCAGCCCTCCATGTCGTTCTCATGAGCCAGGGCCGCTTCTCCACTTAGTCCAGTCGGGTCATACTGTCGACCTTTCTTGGCAGCCTCACGGATGAGCTCACTCAGGATAGTGCCTTTCACTTCGCCGCCCTTGTAGTCGCGAGGATGGAAAACAGTATAGTGAATAAAGTAGTGCGAAGAGGTCTCAGTTACTGAATAATAGATATAGGCCTTGAGGGGAAATTGATCGATGTGGTCCCAGTTGTTATCCCCGCGCCAGTCTCCGTCAAAATCGAAATTAGTAATGTAGTCGCTGCGCGGTTTGTCACCCAGCGCCTGGTAAAAAATGGGTGCGAAGCGCTGAGCTATGCCGGCCTCGCGCGCGCCGTTCTTTGCCCGGCCTGAGACAGGCTCTCGCGCCGATGTCAACGCTCCCCACAGAAGAACCGAGGACATGAGAATAATGGTGGCCTTCATCGACACTTATTCCCACGCCGGCGTCGTTTGACCCTGGGTGTCGCGCCAGTAGGGCGCCCAGGCGAGGGTCAGTAGTTTGACTGCGATATTCGCTTTGGTGGGCTTTAGACTTACTTTATCAAGCGCTTCATTCTGAGGATCGAACGACTGCTCGAGCTTGGCAGTTTCGTCCTTGAACTGCGAGTCGAGGTCAGTGATCTGCTGGTCAACCGCCTCGGCAGTTGCCTGGGCCCGGTCGACATCTGCCGACTCCTTCATTGATCTACTCACGCCTCGTGCGGCTGTGGTGGCGCGACCAAGGGTCGTAAGACTCATCGTTTTTCGTCCCATGAACGACGACAACAAAGTAGCCCCAAACGATATTGCGGTCTGATATTTCTGACTCTTCGCTTGTTCGGCTTCACGTTCTACTGCTTGCTCGGCGCGACGTTTCTTCTCCTGGAGTTGGGCAATTTTCGGCGCAAATTTTTGCTTGAGCTTTTCCACAGCCTCATCGCGTTGTTCGCGAGCGAGTTGCTGCAGCCTGACGCGAAAATCGCGCTCTGACTCGCCCGGATTTGAGGCGATCTCAAGGGTGGGACTCTCGAGTAGTTCCAACCGCTTATTGCGATAGATCCAACCAGAGAAGTCCTTCTGCCAACCGGTGAAACTCTTGGCTTTTGTTGCTATTGCTGGGGCGTCGGAAAACTCCGCTCCGTCTTGCGGAGTTTGTTCAAGATCGTCAACCGGTAAGTCAAGCTCTGCCGCCTGGTCCCAATCCACCGCCACTGGTCCATTACTAATGCTCACGAGGGCGGTCAATGTTTGGGTCATGTCAACCGTCTTTGCATCGCTGTAACGAATCTCGGCAGCGCCGAGGAGCATCGGATGATAACTCAGTACGGCGTTCACCTTTGTTGTCGAACGTACCGGTATGAAGTACTGGGAGATCTCTGGCGGTAAGACTGGACGCTGTGTCCGGGTCGTTGCCGCGGCTGGGGTGGGCGCAGACACTGCAGCGGCAGTCACCGGTTTACTGACAGCTGTCTCGACCCCACTCTTTACCGGATCCATCAATGCCTTGATCTGAACCCGGGTCAGTGGTCCGCGCAAATACGACATGGCCCAACGAGTTTCAAATACCTCGGGCGCGTCTTCATGAGCGTTATTGAGCAGAAAGATTCGGTTGCTGAGGCCGGCCAGTATTTGTCCCATCTCCTGCGTGTCGAACTTTTGCCCGGTGCCGGCCGCGATACCTTCAAGACCCTCAAGGACGCGCGCCTTGTCGCGTTCGGTTTGTAGCCGACCAATAAACCATGTGCCTGCGTTAGACAGGCCCTTGTAGTCGAGATCAACCGGGTTCTGAGTTACCAGCACCACTCCCAGCCCAAAAGCTCGTCCTTGTTTCAGCAGAGTCAGTAGCGGCAACTTTGAGGGTGGATTTGCTACTGGCGGGAAGTAGCCAAAAATTTCATCCATGTAAAGAATGGCGCGCAAACTCGTGGTGCCGGATTGAGTCCTCATCCAACCCAGCACCTGGTTGAGCAACAAGGACACAAAAAACATCCGTTCGGCATCGCCCAGGTGAGCGATAGAAAAGATTGCCAGGCGTGGCTTACCCGCCGACGTATGCAGCAGCTGGGAAATATCCAATGCTTCGCCTTCCATCCAACCCGCAAAGCTGGGTGCCGCGAGCAGGTTGTTGAGTGTCATGGCCAGCTCAAAGCGATCCTTGGAAGGAAAGAACGACTCCAAATCAAGCACGCCAACCTTCGTCAGCGGCGGCGACTGGATCTGCTGCACTAGACCAGCAATATCCAGATCTTTTCCAGCTGACCATTGCTGGTTGAGTATGTTGGATATCAGGATATGTTCGCGGCTCTTGATTGGGTCCGCTTCAATGCCAATAAGACCGAGCAAACTGGTCACGGTTGTGTTGACCCGCTCGGTCATTAGCTCATTGTCTTGACGGATCTCCTCAGGCGGCGCCACAAAAGATCTCAGGATGGAGACAGGAATACCGGCGTTACTGCCTGGGGTGTAGATGCGAAAGTCGGCTGCGTCTCGCAGGCGTTTGATACGGGCACCGTCCTGTCCCCACTCTTTCAGTCCCTTGGTCCACAGATCGGCTTGCTGCGCTGCGTAGTCACTAACCGAGAGATTTTTCTTTTGCGCGTCTTCCTCGTTTACCCAGCGCTGAAAGTCTTCCGGTTTGAGATCGGGGAAAGTTAACAGCAGATTACTGAGATCACCTTTGGGATCAATGATGATGGCGGGCACGCCGTCGATCGCCGCTTCCTCCAGGAGTCCGATGCATAAACCGGTCTTACCACTGCCAGTCATGCCCACGCAGACTGCGTGCGTGACCAGGTCTTTAGAATCGTAAAGCAGCAGTCCTTCTTTCGCTTTCTTGTTTTTTAGATCATAAGGGCGACCGAGGTAGAAACTCCCCAACTTTTCGAAGTCTTCCATTGTCTAAGAGCCTTTCTCTTATGAGTTGTCGGGGAAGTATGGTACTGATGATGTTTAACGAATGTATGAATCAACCTGCTAGAAAGCCAAATGCAGCCAGGGCCAGGCCAAGTTTTACTGCTCCACTCTTTTTCTTGAGCAGTTTCCTGGTTGGCCCGGAGTTAGGCGATGCGGCGATCCTTCGCGTTAGCCGGGGTCTCAACTCACGCCGCAGCCAGGCCTTGGCGAAGCGAAGTTCGCGTTTGATCGTCGGCTCGGAAACACCAAGAGCTGCCGCGATCTCTGACATACTCATGCCGCCAAATGAACGCATCTCAATGATGCGACACTTCCGTTCGTCCAATTGACAAAGTTTGGTTAAGGCCTCGTCAAACGCCAACAGGCCCTCGGGGTCTTCCGCAAAGGATGTTGCCGGCGCTTCGTCGAGTGAAAGTTTGCGGTAGGCGCCGCTACGTCTGGCTGCGGTGCGGGCTCGGGCGTAGTCGACCAGGATCTGGCGCATCAGCCTGGAAGCGATGCCGTAGAAATGGGTGCGTCCCTGCCACTCAGGTAAATCCTGGTCCATCAAACGCACGTAGGCCTCGTGAATCAGAGCGGTCGGCTGCAGGATGTGATCAGGCCGCTCCTTGCGAAGATACCGGCCCGCGAGCTTGCGCAGCTCGGGATAGACCAGGGGCATTAATTGATCAAGGGCCTGCTTGTCTCCTTGACTCCAGTCAAAGAGTAGTTGAGTGACGGAGCTGGGTTTTGCGGTCCGCATATAGCGTCGGGTCGTACGTAGTTGGTGCGCCAGATTATAGCGTCACGATGACAATCAGGTTAAGGGAAAGGTGAGCGAGCCCGCGCAGAAAAAAAGGGAGCCACGCCCGAAGGCATGGCCCCTCATTTGGAGGACTCACCGTTCTGCAGCGAGTTTTAAGAAAAGTTTGGCGCTATCGCCTCTACTCGGGCCCGCGCCGCTGGATCCATTGCCTCGAGTGACGCGAGGAAGTTCGGATGCTTCATTCCGGAACCAAGGTAGGTCCAACGAGCCGCTCTCTGTTGTACCTCGATGAATTTTGCTCTCTCGGATTCCGTGAATTCCCGGCCAATCGCACGTTCCAGGCTGTCGAGATTGTTTTTCACCTGTTGGGCCAGGCCGGCATCAATGAAGCCGCCGATCTGGAGATACTCTTCGACCGCCGAGGTGATTCGCTTCGGGTCGCGACCGTCCGCCAGCGCTTCAACCATCAGCGTGTCAAGCTTGGCGTGCTGCGCTTCTTCCATCCAATGGTGTCGCAAAAGGCTCTTGAACTGTGGGTCCAGGTCCTGATCGTCTTTGACACTATCGACATAGTGCATCTGCGTCATCCATTCGATTTGCAGGATGGCCAGGGCCACTGCCAGTGGATCATGCGACAAGACCTCTGCGGCAATCGCTTCGGCCGGTCCAATAACGGGACAGTCAACCTGGAAATTCGCTTCAAACTCTTCGCGAAAACGCCGGAACAATTGAATGTGTTTCGCTTCTTCACTGGCAAAGGTTAGCAACGCCCGCACGCGGTAATCGTCTTCAAAGAGATGTGGCCGCGCATGGTCCAGTAGGAACGGGAGGATAAATTCCTCCACGATGACGAAGATGCGCAGGTAAGTGTAACCGTTGATTTGGTTCAACGTTCTTCGCTCGTCAGGCGAAAGAAAGGTCAATGGTT
>DATFRK010000831.1:0-3459 GCA_035263325.1 Pyrinomonadaceae bacterium
GGATTCCGGCGCGGCGGGCGACGAGAGTCGACCCGATGGTGGCGCTCAGATGTGAATAGGTTTCAGGTTTCAGGTTTCAGGTTTCAGGTATGAGGCGCCAGGTAGTAATCTGCGGCATCATTCTTTTACTGACACCTGACACCTGACACCTATTCACATCTGAGCGCAACCATCGGATCGACTCTCGTCGCCCGCCGCGCCGGAATCCAGCAAGCCAGTAGCCCGACCAAAGCCAACAGCAAAGCAACGCCTGCGAAGGTCGCCGGATCGATCGCGCTCACCTCGAATAACAACTTCTTCATCAACCGCGTCAGCCCCAGCGCCCCCATCAACCCCAGCGCCACGCCCAGCGTGACGAGCCGCAGCCCCCGCCCGACTACGAGCCGCAACACGTCCGCGCCTTGCGCGCCAAGGGCGACGCGAATGCCGATCTCCCGAGTCCGCTGGGCTACGGAAAACGCCAGCACGCCGTAGAGGCCGATGGCAGCAAGCACCAGGGCAACGCCACCAAAAATGCCCAGCAAGACAACGGCGAAGCGCCGAGTCTCGAGCGTTCGAGCGACGCGCTCATCCATCGTCTTAATGTCGTAAACCGGTTGATTCTGATCGGTGGCCAGTACTTGCTCGCGAATGGTCTGGGTTAACAGACGAGGCTCCATGGTGGTCCGCACCACGAGTGTAGAACTAGCGAAATATGACGGGAGATAGAATGTGCCCTTCGACTCTTCCGTCAGGTCGTGCAACTGAGCGGTGGCACAAATCCCAACCACTGTGGCCCATGGACCATCTTTACTCCAACTGATGCCGCCACCGAGCGCGTCGCCATTGGGCCAGAAACGGCGCGCCAACTCCTGGTCGATGATGGCTACCGAGTTTGGCGCAAAATAATTTCCGGCCCGCATGTCTGCCGGTTGAAAGTCACGACCTTTGAGAATTGGCAAACCTAAAGCCTTGAAATAATCGGACGAAACGAAGGCGTAGTCGGCGTGGGGAGCCGGATCATTTGCACCCGCGACCCGGTTCCGAATATTGAACAGCGAATTGTCGCCACCCGGAGTGAAAGGGGTTTGAAACGCGGAGGCGGCGTGCACTACACCCGGTAGCCCGGCAATACGCGTCAGGACACCATCGTAAAAACCGGCTACCTTGGCTGCCGAATCGTATTGAGTTCCCGGCAGAGACACACGCATGGTCAGCACGTTGTGCGGATCAAATCCGGGTCGCACATCCAGTAACTTCTGAAAGCTTTTCACCAGCAGACCAGCAGCTACCAACAACACCAGCGCAGTCGCAACTTCAGAAATCACCAGGACGCGGCGCAGTCGTTGTCGAGCGAGGCCAGAATCAGTTCGCTCAGATTCTTTAAGTGTGCTAACCAGGTTTGTCCGCGAAGCGGTGATTGCCGGCACCAGGCCAAAGATCACACCGCAAACCAGGGAAATACCCACCGTCACCAGCAACACTCTAAAATCGAGATGGACCGCATTGAGACGCGGCAAATCGGTGGGAGCCAGGGCCAGCAATGCCTTGGTGCCCCAAAGTGCGAGCAACATTCCCAACGCCCCACCAAAGACTGCGATCAGGACGCTTTCGGTAAGCAACTGACGAATGATCCGACCCCGTCCAGCACCAAGTGCTGCCCGCACAGCAATCTCGTGACCGCGGGTACTGGCGCGAGCCAGTAGCAAATTCGCTACGTTCGCACAGGAGATCAACAGCACTGCGAGTACAGCACCGAATAGGACCAGCAGTGGGCGCCGTACGTCAGTCAGGTACTCGTCACTCAAGGAACGAACTTCGATGTTGAACTCGTCAGGGTGATTGCCGGCAATCGTTCTTGCCAAGCCGCTCATGATGCTTTGCGCTTGAGGAATGTTTGTGCCCGGATTGAGACGCGCGAGCATGATGAACGACAGGCTGCCACGACGATCTTCGGACAGTTCCCGCTCGGTGAACGCCATGGGAATCCAAAGATCGATCTGCGGGTACAGCTCTTCGATACCGGCGGGCGCAACACCAATCACTTGATAGTTAGAGCCGTTAAGTTGAATAGGATTCCTCAACGCCTGGCCATCGGCGCCGTAAATGCGACGCCACAGAGCGT
The DNA here is from genome assembly GCA_035263325.1 of Pyrinomonadaceae bacterium. GTDB lineage: Bacteria > Acidobacteriota > Blastocatellia > Pyrinomonadales > Pyrinomonadaceae > PSRF01. The sequence goes on from DATFRK010000831.1 coordinate 2,105, forward strand.
TACTCAAGACCACTACTTTGTCATTTCCCACTCGATCTTCGTCGGCGCTGAAAAACCTGCCAGCCATCGGATTGATCCCCAACGTCGGGAAAAAACTAGCCGTGACTCGACCGGCTTGTAATCGTTCCGGCGCAGCCACTCCGGTAAGGTTGAAGTTCCTGCCCGACATTGCGGCGGTGGCGGCAAACGCATCAGTCCGGCGGCTGTAGTCGAGATACTGGGGTCCCGAAACCTGGGTGCGCGGCAGGTTAATTTTTGGCAATTGGTTGTGGACCACCACCAGGCGCGCCGGATCATTCACCGGCAACTGGCGTAAGAGTACAGCGTCCACGACGGTAAAAGTTGCCGTGGTGATTGCGATGCCCAGGGCCAAGGTTAAGAGGGCGATGATCGTGAAGCCCGGCTTCTTAACCAGCATCCGCAACCCGTAGCGGAGATCTCTCAGAACAGTGTTCATTGCAGTTCCTTGAAAAGGTCCTATAAGTCAAATAGGTCCTATTAATTTCACTCATACCGCAAGGCTTGAAGTGGATCGACCTTCGTAGCTCTTCGCGCCGGTAGGTAGCAGGCAACTAACGCCGCTGTGATCAAAACCAGCGACACCACGCCGAACGTCAGACCGTCCGTGGGAACGACGTCAAACAACAGACTAGACATCAAACGAGTCAAGGCGAACGCTCCGGCCAAACCCAGCGCCACGCCAATCAATACCAACAACATGCCATTGCGAATGATCAGCCGGAGCACATCCCGGTTGTTTGCTCCCAGGGCCATCCGGATCCCGATTTCCTGGGTGCGCTGCGTTACCGCGTACGACATCACGCCATAGATACCGATCGCCGCGAGGACCAGGGCCAGTCCGGCAAAAATCGACAATAAGGTCATGTAGAAGCGTCGCGCGGTAAAAGACTCCGCTGCCACTTCACTCATCGTCTCCACTCTCGTTACTGGCAGCTGAGAATCGATTTTCCAAATTTCCTTCTTGATTTGCTGCGACATGGCACCCGGATCCGACTGGGTACGCGCGACAAAGGTCATCCAGCGCTTCCATGGTTGAATCTGAGTGTAAGGTGAGTAGAGGGCCGGTTCTTCCGGGAGATCCAGGCCGAAGTGCTTGACGTCACCGACTACACCAACAATCGTTATCCAATGGATCTCTCGATCGCGGGCCCAGCGAACTCGCTTACCAATTGGATCTTCATTCTTGAAATACTGGCGCACCATGGCGTCGTTAGTTATTCCTACCAACGGCGCGTTGTCCGAGAAATCCTGCGGCCCAAAATCGCGACCAACGCGCAAAGGAATTCTCATCACCTTGAAGTAGTCACCGATGACACTGCGAGTTTCCAGGCTCG
>DATFRK010000832.1:0-2629 GCA_035263325.1 Pyrinomonadaceae bacterium
GCTTTGAGAACGCGCTCTCCTTTGCTGCCGACGGCGACCAATTCAGCGCCCAGGGCTATCGCGGCTGCGGGCCAATCCCCGGCCGGGTCCGAGTGGGCCAGGCTCCCACCGATCGTTCCCTTGTTGCGCACTTGCACGTCACCAATACTGGCTGCGCACTCCGGCAGGAGCGGGCAGATACTTTTCAGTAAATCCGACGACTCGATCTGATAATGCGTCGTGGTGGCGCCGATCAAAATCTTGCCACCTTCTTCGCGGATGTACGAGAGACTCTTGATACGCCCGATATCGATCAAGGCTTGCGGTTGGGCCAGGCGCAGCTTCATTGCTGGTATCAGACTGTGACCACCGGCAAGTATCTTGGCGCCGTCCGTATCTTGAGCCAGCAGCGAGACAGCTTCCTCGAGAGTCGTTGGGGTATGGTAATCAAATGGTGCAGGAATCATTTTTAGCTCCTTAGCACAAATGCGTTCTAGTGTCCGCGGATGATTTTCCAAACGTCTTCTGGCTTCACCGGCATATCCATGTGTTTGACACCGAAAGGCGCCAGGGCGTCGACGACCGCGCCGACGATCGCAGGCGTGGCGCCGATCGTACCTGCCTCACCTACTCCTTTGACGCCGAGCGGATTCACGGGCGACGGAGTCTCGGTTCGCTCGAGTTCGAGTTCGGGAATGTGTGACGCCCGAGGCACGGCGTAATCCATCAGCGTTCCGCTGATCAACTGGCCCTGTTCGTCGTAGACCACTTCTTCAAAGAGAGCCTGACCGATCGATTGCACGATGCCGCCATGGACCTGTCCGTCGACGAGCAGCGGATTGATCACTTTGCCGCAATCGTCAACGGCCACGTAACGTAGGAATTTGATATCGCCGGTCTCCCGATCAACTTCGACGACGGCGATGTGCGTGCCGAACGGGAAGGTGAAATTCTTAGGTTCGAAAAAGTAGGTTGCCGAAAGACCTGGCTCCGTGTCCGGCGGCAGCTCTTTCGCGAGGTGCGCAGCGAGCGCAATCTCTTGAATGGTGAGACTGTCCCGTCCGTTCGTTTGCGGTTCTGGCAAAGCGGCTGCCGGCGCCTCTCCGACTGGCACGACCGGTTCAGACGTACCCGCACCAGCAGCTGCGGCCGCGGCCACGGAGTAGCGACCGCCTTCAAACGCCACTCGCGAAGCATCAGCCTTGAGCATGTGTGCCGCTATCTTGTTAGCCTTCTCTTTTAGTTTTTGCAGGGCGACGAGGACTGCGGTGCCGCCGACCGCGGTTGCGCGGCTACCAAACGTGCCGATGCCGTACTGAACGACACCGGTGTCGCCATGGATTACGGTCACGTCGCTGATGTCGACCCCGAGTTCATCCGCGGCGATTTGGGCAAACGAAGTTTCCTGCCCCTGGCCATGCGGCGAAGCTCCGGTCAGAACTGTGACTTTGCCAGTTGGCTCAATGCGCACCGTGGCACTTTCCCAACCACCGGCGGGCATTGCTTGCGATGGACCAAGCGCGCATATTTCGACGTAGGTCGAAACGCCAATGCCGATCAATCTGCCTTCTTCCCGAGCTTTCTTTTGTTCGGCCCGGAGCTGGGAGTAACCGATCATCTGTTGCGCTTTGTCGAGGGCGGCAGCGTAGTCGCCACTGTCGTAGTCAAGGCCAGTGGCCGTGTGGAAGGGGAACTCGTTGGCAGCAGGAAAATTTTTCCGCCGTACCTCGGTGGGATCTTTACCTAACTCGACAGCAATCAAATCGAGGGCGCGCTCGACGATGTAAGTGGCTTCCGGTCGTCCTGCTCCACGGTAGGCATCAGTGGCCATCTTGTTCGTGAAGCACGCGGTGATGTTCATCTGGATCGCAGGAATCTTATAAGCGCCGGAAAGCATCAGTCCGGTCAACGTCGGAATTGCCGGCGTTAGTAACTGGTGATAGGCGCCAAGGTCCGCAAAAACGCTGTAGCGAAGACCGGTTATGGTCCCATCGTTCTTACAACCAATTTCGATATCGCCAACCTGGCCGCGTCCATGGATTGTTGCCTGCAGGTTCTCCCTTCTTGTTTCCATCCACTTCACTGGCTTACCTAGTTGGATGGAGATCCAGCCAAGCAAAGCTTCTTCTGCATATACGTTCAACTTTGAACCAAAACCACCACCCACTTCTGGAGTGATCACCCGGAGTTTGTTTTCTGGTATCCCGATCATCAACGCGAGTTGTGTCCGCAACAGGTGGGGAATCTGAGTTGAAGACCAAACCGTCAGCTCTTCTTCGCCAGGAAAATAGCGCGCCAGGACGCCACGCGGCTCCATAGCGATGGGAGCCAACCGCCGGTGCAGTACCCTCTGTTTGATAATCCGATCAGCAGACTTGAGGGCGGCGTCAATATCACCTTCGCCCGAAGTGAGTTTGTAAGCGATGTTGTCGGGAAAGTTGTCATGAATAACTGTGCCGCCCTTGGCTGCGGCTTCGACATCAACAACGGAGGGCAACTCTTCATAATCAACACTGACCAGATCAACTGCATCAGCGGCCTCGTAGCGGCTCTTAGCCACCACTGCGGCAACCGGGTGGCCCACAAAGTAGACCTTGTCCTTTGCCAACACTCGGTGATCCGGTACTTTCAGATCCGGCAAGGCTCCGGC
>DATFRK010000833.1:0-7966 GCA_035263325.1 Pyrinomonadaceae bacterium
GCTTCGTACACCGCGCTAATGATCACCATGTGAGTCCGGCCCATTTCTCCCGGTACAGGCGTTTTGCGTCCAGTTAAAAGGCAGTCAGCGAAGTCGTCCATCTGGGCGGCCTGCTGATTCATTTTTTCATAAGCAAGTGGACCACGACTCGTAGTGCACACCGCTCCGCTATAACTGAAGGCATCTCGCGGAAATTCGATCCAACCCTGGGAGCCTTCAGCGCGAAAAGTGTTGACGGAATGATTGAAGCCGGTGACTCCTTCACAGCGCGCGCCGCTGGCAAAATCCATGGTCCAACTGAGCTTTTCCTCGACTTCGTTAAAAAAGTCCGGCCTGGTTTTTGGAGCTTCCTGCGCGGTTACCGAAATGGGAATTTCACCGTTGGCAGCCATGATCGCGCTTTGCACTACATAGATTCCGAGATCCATCATGGGACCGCCGCCCCCAAGCTTTTTCTCGATACGCCATTCGTGTTGGCCCATCACGAAGGCAAACGCACCAGACTGCTTCTTAAGCGGGCCGAACTCCTTGTCTCTTGCTAACCGCATCAGCTCCTTGCGATAGGGATCAAATTGAAGACGATAGCCCACACTCAGCTGAACTTTTGCTGCCTTGCAGGCGGCAATCATGCGGTCGCAATCGGCCACCGAAGTAGCCATCGGCTTTTCGCTAATCACGTGTTTACCGGCTTTCGCGGCGCGAATCACAAATTCCGGATGCAAGCCTGGCGGAGTGACCACGTAGACGATATCGATGTCCTTGTTGTCGGCGATGCGATCGAAAGTTTCGTAGCTGTAGATGTTGCGCTGGTCCAGATTGTAATCCGTAGCCCATTTCTGACCTTTTTCTGGATGGCCTGTCACTACTCCAGCGAGACGGCAAAGTTTCGCCTCACGTAGTGCCGGTGCGAGTTGGTTGGTAGCGTAACGTCCCAATCCGAGCAGCGCTATCCCGAGTTTGCGTCCCTGGTTTTGGGCCAGTAGGGCTGCAATTCGTTTCAAATCCGGCCCCGCAGCGAGCGTGACCGCGCTGAGCGAAAGGCCGCGCAGAAAATCGCGGCGGGAAACAACAAACTTAGGTTTCATTTAGAAAGGTCCTTTTAATGACGCAGGGTTACCGGATTATCGGTACGCGCGGATTCGTAGATCGCTTCTACCAACTCCAGGCTGCGACGGCCTTCACGACCGTCGCATAAAGGCGTGCTGTCGCTCGCGATGGCGTGCAGGAAATCTGCCAGGATTTTCTTGTGCCCACTCACGTCGGAGATGACTGGTGAGCTTGCACTTTGGTTCTGGTTAGCCGCGACCGGTTCCAGTGCCAGCGGCGTCTTCAAGTCAGCCCTGACTAAGCGGTCGCGTTCCAGGACAATCGTGCCTTCCGAGCCAGTTAGTTCAAGCCGCCGATCGTAACCCGGATAGACTGAAGTCGTTGCTTCGAGTGTACCCATGGCTCCATTGCTGAACTCCAGGGTTGCTACCAGAGTGTCTTCCACCTCAATTGGATGAAGGGCCGCCCTTGCTTTCGCGTAGACCCTGGCGGCGTCACCCATTAACCAAAGCAACAAGTCGACGGTGTGAATGGCCTGGCTAATGAGGGCGCCGCCACCGGCAAGTGCTGGTGAACCACGCCAATCAGAGCGGCTGTAGTATTCGGGCGGGCGATACCAATTAACGCGGGCCGAGGCCAGGATCGGTTTGCCCAGGCGACCTTCATCGATCAGTTGCTTGAGACGACAAACGTCCGCAGCACAGCGATCCTGAAAAAAGACACCCAGTTTTACTCCGGCGCGTTCACACGCCTCGATCAATTCATCGGCTGCTCGAGTTGAGACGTCGATCGACTTTTCCACCAGGACGTGCAGACCTTGTTGGGCGGCGGCGATGCCTTGTTCGGCGTGGAGTCCGGAGGGGCTACCGATCAGCACCAGATCCATAGGCCGGTGGCGCAAGAATGCCTTGAAGTCCGCATAGGCTGAAGCGTTGTAACTCGCACTGAGGCGGGAGACCTTATCGGCGTTACGTCCGAAGAAGGCGACGATCTCAACTCCCTCAAGTTCTTGCGCGGCGCGCGCGTGTGTTTCGCTGATACCGCCACCGCCAATGATGCCCACGTGCGTCATGGTTCTCCCCGAGAGCAGCTACAAAACGTACTGCCAAGACTGAATGTATTTCCTTAAGGTGGAACTGCCGGCTAGCAACGAAGTCTGAAACTGCAGGCGAGCCCAGGTTGTTACTTCGCGTAGTAGCCGGGCCTTGAATGTGCGGCCAGGTCTGGCCGGTTGTAGATCTGAACCTCAACCTTGCGCCACTCGCCGTCGCGCCGTTCGTTGAGCGGCTTGTAGCCCAAACTGTAAACCTTACCCAAATCATTGATTACTTGCTCATAAACTCCGTCCAGATCGGAGAGCTTTTTAGCTTTGTAGAAACTGCCGCCACTTTCACTTGCCAGCAACTTCAATGTCTTACGAGCGTTCTCATTAAAACTTTTGGCCCAGCCTGAATAGTCACTATTGATGTCCAGGTAGATCGGGACAATCAAGACGTCGCTATGACGGACCGATTCCAGCAAGTCGCTGAAACTTATTTTTGATCCAGCGTTGCCGAAAAACATCAACGCATTATCTGCTCCATCACTGATCATGATCACTGCTCTTCGTCTCTCGAGCGTTCGTGGACCAAAGACAGAGTCGACCGTGAACTTCAAGGCGTCCCAGGCGTTTGTGGGTCCCTCCCCGTCCATAGCACCGAGACTGGCCTGCAGTTTGGCGCGATCCTTGGTTAAACCACAAAGTACATCCACCGAATCCGAGAAGGTAACGATGGCCATCCTATCCGTAGGTCGCGCAGCCTGGATGAATCGTTGGGTTGATTCGCGAATCAGATCGCGCTTCTTGGCCGTTGAGCCCGACAGGTCGATGAGTAGCACCAGATCAAACGGCATGTCAGTCGAAGCGAAATAGGTAATCGGTTCTTCGTGCCCGTCTTCAAAGACGCGAAAATCTTCTTTTTGCAGGGTGCCAACGAGGGATTTTGCCTGCACGTTGAACACACTGACGTCCAAACTCACGAGATTGGTATCTACTCGGATGACGTCATCTTCCCCGACGTATGGCGTGTCCATTAGAGTCGCGTCAAGAGTCCTGACAAGAGATTTCTTCAAATTGTCAGAAAGTTCGGTACCCGGGGAGTCGTGAGCTCTGATCAGTGGTGTGCGATAAGTTTGTTCGAGCGCCCGTAGGTAATCTGGCAGTGGTGGGAGACCAGCTTGTTTGCGGCGTTCTTCGACATGCTTTTCATCTTCGATCGGATAGAGGACCAGTAGACCATTGGCAGGGACCGCGAGGGTACCAAAGAGTTGCTTCTGGCCGGCATTGGCACGCAGGCGGTCGACGATTCCCGCAAACTGCGGTTTCTGGTTCTCATCAAACTTGGCTGCTGCCCGCACCACTGGTAGCAGATCTCTTTGCATTTCAAAGGGAGCAGTGTTTTGGAGCAGATGAAACGTCGCTGCTATGCCATCTATTTCTACCATACTGGTCGTTGGCCACCCATATCGCTTCAGTAGCTGGCAGAATTTCGTACTGCTCTTAACCCTGATTTCATCTAACTGCTTTTGTGCGTTGTCGTTCTTTTCTTTAAGGACCTCCTCAAACACGAGTCGATGTTTTTCCGCGAGTTCAACCAGGTTTTCTTCCAGTTTCTTGTTTAGAGTGGCGGGCTTGCCGGAGTTGGCACGGTCCAACATTGCCTTTATGTCGTCGCTCGTCAGGCAACTTGACTGAGCGAATAAGGTCGACTCGGCAACCAGGAGGAAGATGGGGATGATTAATGTCCGAAAGAATATGTTCATTAACTTCCCAAGCTCGATATTTCGCTTTACCGGTAGCTCAAACTACCGGGCGGTTGAAGTACTAGACGGGCCTTGCGCCTTCTTCACGTACTTGTCGTACCAGGCCAGGTAACGCTCCAGTCGATCACGTTGGTAGCTGGGCCGTTGAATACCGTGAAACTCGTTCGGGTAGATTACTAGTTGCGTGTCTATGCCGAGACTGCGCAATGCCTGGTACATTTGCTGTCCGCCCTGTACCGGCACGTTGAAATCTCGCTCACCGCCAAGAAAGAGCGTTGGGGTTTGAATGCGATCCGCGTGCAGGAAGGGGTACGAGATCTTCTGGTAGGTCTCCCATGACTTTGGATTCCATGGTGGACCAATCTCGTAATCGTATTGAATGATGTATTGATCGGTGCCGTAAAAAGCAACTGTAAAGGCGGTGCCGGCGCCGCTGGTGGCCGCCTTGAACCGGTTGTCGCTGGCGATCATGTAGTCAGTCAGTATGCCGCCGTAGCTCCAACCGCCGACTCCCAGTCGATCCGGATCGGCAACTCCCATGCGAATTACGTGATCAACCCCTGCTTGCAGATCCTGGACTTCGTAGTTGCCCCAATCTGCGAAGATGGCGCGCGAAAATTTTTGCCCGCGACCGGAACTGCCGCGATAGTTAACTGCCAGCACTGCGTAGCCATTGCCGGCGAACCACTGACGTTCAGTACTTAGCGCGTGCTGATCCTGACCATTTGGTCCACCGTGGATGCGCAGTAACAACGGAACCTTGGTCCCCTTCACATATCCCACCGGGTAAGTTAACAGTCCATGGACATCGGTTCCGTCTTTACTTTTGAATTCGACATCCTCGGTAACCCCAAGTTCGAGTTCGGCCACGAGCGAGTCGTTCTGGTGAGTAAGTTGGCGCAGCCCACCATCAGCGAATGCATAAATCTCAGTGGCTTTTGTATCGCCGCCGGAAAGCACTACCGACTTTCCATTTGCTGTATTCCAATTGGATAAGACGATTGGTGAGGGCAGGAGACGTTCGACCTTGCCCCCGGCCAGGCTGGCCCGGGCCGGATAAACGGAACGATCGTCAGTGACAGTGAAAGTGAGCGATTTACCATCGGGAGTGAATCTGGGAGAGGAGACGCCGCGGTCCAAGTCTTCGGTGGCTTTGAATCTCGTGGGCGCGCTCGAACCATCAGCCGCGATCAAGGTCAAATGATCCATGCTGTAGGCGCCATACTTCTTTTCATCGTTTTCGAGAATTGCCAACCATTTACTATCCGGGCTCCATTCTGGTCGTGAGCGGCCGCCGCGACTGTCTGCGCTCGTTAACAGTTTTTCTGCTGCGCCTGGCTTGGCCTCGGCGACGAATAACTGTGCGGAAGGTTCACGATCCGGGTCGTCGCCGTGGTTACTCATGAAGGCGATCTTGCTGCCGTCAGGTGACCATGAAGGAGAGCTTTCGTCCCACTTACTGGTAGTCAAGCGCTCGAGTTTCTTAGTCGCGATATCGAAGAGATAAATATAACTATGACGCCCTGACAACAGGTAGCCTTGAACGTCCTGTTTGAACCTGTAACGATCAATGACGATTGGCTTCGGAGGTTTTGGTGGCGTCGGCGGTGCACCTTGAGCCGGCGTTGGGGTGGCGTCGGCGTCTGGATCTGGATCGCCGATCACGAGTGCCAACTGCTTGGAGTCGGGAGACCACTCATAAGCCTGGAGCCGCCCCTTGAGTTCAGTGAGTTGCATGGCCTCCCCGCCACTACGATCGAGTAGCCAAACTTGACTGCCCTTGGCTTTTCCCGGACGAGAGGAAGTGAACGAAAGATATTTCCCGTCAGGGCTCCAACGCGGCGAGCCTTCACTGTCCTGGCTAAAGGTCATCTGTCGATCGCTTTGGCCATCGAGACTGACCACCCAAACGTGAGCCGCTGATTTGTCCTCTTTAATGTCAACCGTCCCGACCACGTAAGCCACTAGCTTTCCGTCTGGGGAGACTTGCGGATCGCGCACCTCCCGAAAGCGATGGATATCTTCGAGTTTAAGAGGATGACGTGCGCTTTGCGCCAGCAGAGAGCAGGCGCTGACGAGGACTAGCAGCAAAACACAGGACAGGTTTCTTCTGGACATGGGGTGTGCAGTGACCTCCTCAAGAATTGAGCTAGGGCCTTTTGACTCCTGGGAGTCTTGAACTTTTAGGGTTTACCCGACCGGATCGCTAACTATGATGCCCGCAAAATAGTACAGGCGTCCAGTGCGGTCAATAGGAATTCAAGAGGTGAGGATTGAAGCAGTGTCTTGGCTACTCGGTATTCAGCCTCGTCAGCTGTCGAACAGGCGCGTAATTCACTCGGCGTAATTCCCGCATTCTGCCATCGTCCAAGCGACCCTCAACGATCTCATAGCCGAGGAGGGCAAACACTCGCCCGCGAATGAACAACGGGCGCGCGTTGCCATACCAATCAACGCAGGAAGCACGACAACGGTCGTTGACTGCCTTCTCCGGCTGCGACTCAAGTTCTCCTAGCTCGCGAAATTGCGAAGAGTCGTTATGGAGGAACAGGATCGACACCGAGTCTTCGATTAAGTGACGGTAACCCGGCCGGCCCGGGACGCTAATGGGCAAGCCTATTGTTCCAGAGTCAGGGCCATCAGGTTTGTAGAAGAACCCGTGGCTTCGCAGTTCACCCTGGGAGGCGCCTTTGCGTGTGTAGCGAAACGCCACTTCGGGCCATGAACCGAGCTTCACAGCACTGAAATGCAAATCTTTTCCGTCAGTACCAACAACGACAGCATCTGCACCCATTTGCTCTATCCGATCAACGCCATGTGGCAGTGAGAGCTGATGCGAATCACCGCGGGCCCAACGCACCACGTACAAGTTTGATTGTTCGTTATTCTGCGGCTCGCCCCAGCCACTGCCTGTACCGTAGAGCAGGTAGTCACCAACAAAACGGTTTTGGAATGTATAGCCGGCTGGTTTTGGTAGCTTGCGATAGCTAGCGGAAGGCACGGCGTCAGTGCCATCTGAGAAACTGGCCACCGGGATCCGCATGAGAGCGATATCTCCCGCAGCGACCTCTGCTCCCCACATGCCATCGCCACTCGCATCTGATCGCACCAGCACATTCAAGTGTTGGTCTTCGCTCTGCAGGAAGGAAAACTGATCTACTGGACTGCCCGAAGTGCGTAAGGCGCTGGGCGCTGAGCCATCCAGTGGCATCCGGAAAAGAAGCGATGGCGAGTCGGCTTGTTGTCCCCGGTAGGCCCACGAACTTGCCCAGACATAAACAGCGTCCGGTGATACGTAGAAGACGCGCCCGGCAGGCCCAACAACGCTAGTGGCCTGGCAATCGAAACCGCCATTACCGAGTTCGCATACGGTTACGGTATGAAGTGCCAGTCCATAGTCGACGTTGAAGTCAGCCGCCGGTTTGTAGACGTGGTTGGCCGACACGATCCGTTTGAACTCGCTGTTGGTGGCGCCTTTGTGCCACCGGCGGACAGCGGGAAATGTTTGAAAAGGATCTTCCGCACCCAGCGCCAGGTACAGTGGCGTATAGAAAATGAGTTTCGTGCCGACCAGTCGACTGGCATAGTTGCGTGAGGAGTAGTAGTCGTTGGAACGGAGATGATAGGTCGAGCGATAAGCGAGCTGACCCTGGTCGTCGATGTTGAAGAGACCGACTTCTGTACCGCCGCGCTCGTAGCTATAGCCGATCACCGCAATCGTGTTGCCCGACACGAGCATTTCGTCATACCAGGTGTAGCGTGGATCGATGTCTGGACCAAACGCATCTACTTTGGAGACTGGTCGCAGTAGGCCATCACCGATTGCGACGGTGAAGAGACGACCACGCCGCAAGACTACGAGGTGGTTGCCGTGAAGTTTGACAATGCCACCTTCGTCGACGCCGGCATGTTGCACGTTGGTAATCGACTCATCGTCTTTGGCTTCCTCCTTGGCATCGGCGCTCTTCGCAGCCGCGGGTGCGGATGCCTGGTTCGCGGAAAGTCCTTGAGCCTCCTGGCGGCGAAGCATTTGACGTTTCTGTTTTTCTGCCAGTTCCTTTAGGTACTTGGTTAGCTCCTGGTCCGAGCTAAACGGCTTCATTGTCTTGTTGACAGG
>DATFRK010000834.1:0-5852 GCA_035263325.1 Pyrinomonadaceae bacterium
TACTTCGTGGTCACCAAAGCACAGCAAGTACGTGAGATTTGAGTGGCCACCGGGAAACTGCGTGACCTTGAGATTCGCGCCGCTGGCCAGGTCCTGACCGAGTAGTTCGGCCACCCGCGGGCGAAGGTAACATTCCAACGCACCCCAATCGAGCTCTTCACTGGCTCGGACAGGTTTTGTGTCGACTTCATTCACGGATTAAGAGCGACAGATTTAGTACAATCGGTAATCGGCAATCGGCAATGTTCACGGGTAATACCTAACCAACCACTCTGCCGCGCAACTGGGCTTCTCACTGCCATCGCGTTCAACTGTTACGTTCCAGGTTGCTTGCACGCCATCTTTGACGTTCTCTAAAGCGCCCAGGGTAAAGCGTCCGCGAATTCTGGAGCCCGCCAGGACCGGAGAAATGAATCGCACTCGATTCAAACCATAGTTGATACCCAGCCGCACACCTTGCACCGAGATCGCTCTTTTCATTAGCTCGCTCAATAAAGAGAGCGTGAGAAAGCCGTGAGCAATCGTCTCTTTATAAGGTGATTCGCGCGCGGCCCGGGCTGGATCCGTATGAATCCATTGCCGGTCTTCAGTGGTTTCGGCGAAGGCGTTAATGCGATCTTGGGCCACTTCGAACCACTCACTGACCGCCACCTCGCGGCCGACATACTCCTGCAGTTGCGCCACACTTTCGATAGTGGTCATTGTACCTCATCCGGTCGCTGGTACTTGTTTAACTCCAATCGCGCAATCGCCTCGAGATGAACTTCGTCTGGACCATCAGCTAATCTAAGGGTGCGCGCATGGGCCCAGGCGCGGGCCAGCAGGAAATCGTCGGAAACGCCCGCGCCGCCGTGAGCCTGTACAGCCCGGTCAATAACCCGCAACGCCAGATTGGGCGCGACGACTTTGATCATCGCAATTTCTGCGCGCGCTTCCTTGTTTCCAACTGAATCCATCAGCTGGGCAGCCCTCATCGTCAGTAACCTGGCCTGATCGATCTCGGTTCGTGATTGGGCAATGTCAGCGCGAATGGTTCCTTGTTCCGCCAGGGCTTTACCAAACGCTTGCCTGCGCAATACACGGAAACACATCGCTTGCAGCGCCCGTTCCGACATCCCGATGAGACGCATGCAATGATGAATCCGGCCTGGGCCAAGCCGGCCTTGCGCGATTTCAAAGCCACGCCCCTCTCCCAGCAGCAAGTTGCTTACGGGTACGCGCACATTGTCAAAGACAACCTCAGCGTGACCGTGGGGCGCGTCGTCGTAACCATAAACTGACAACAGCCGCACGATCCGCACGCCCGGCGTATCCATGGGCACAAGAATCATCGACTGTTGCCGGTGCTTCGCTGCGTTGGGATCAGTCTTACCCATGAAGATGGCGATCTGACAACGAGGGTCGCCGGCGCCGCTGGTCCACCACTTGCGCCCATTAATCACATACTCGTCGCCATCGCGGGTGATAGTGGAACGAATGTTGGTGGCGTCGGAGGATGCGACGTCGGGTTCGGTCATCGCGAAACAGGAGCGAATCTGGCCGTTGAGCAACGGGCGCAGCCAACGTTCCTTTTGCTGGGTAGTGCCATAACGAACCAGTACTTCCATGTTGCCTGTGTCAGGCGCGCTACAATTAAAGATCTCAGGTGCGAACCCCGGCGAACGTCCCATCAACTCGGCCATCGGCGCATATTCAAGGTTCGAGAGCTTCGCCCCATAATCACTTTCAGGTAAAAACAGGTTCCACAATCCTTCCGCGCGAGCCTTCGTTTTTAGTTCTTCCGTGATGGGCGCCGCGTGCCAACGGTCAGCTTCTATTTGCTGACGGAACCGATCTTCGTTTGGATAGACGTGAGTCGTTATGAATGTGTCGAGGCGTTGATAGAGTTCTCTTGCTCCAGGCGAGACCGCAAAACCGCAGTAGGGGTCAGTGCTACTCATCTGATTTACTTTCTCCATCGCTTGAGCGTTGGCGGAACAGCATGCACGTCGCCGTGCCATGGGCATAAAGTGTTCCTTTTGCGTCTTCGACTCGACCTTCAGCGGTGGCCACTCGTCCGCCGACATGAATGACATTTCCCACACACCGCAATTCACCGACCCCGCCGCGGATAGGCCGCACATAGTCGATCTTCATTTCTAACGTGGCGAAGGCTTGTCCGGTGGGCACCATGGTGTTGATGGCGACACCGAGAGCTGAATCGAGCAGCGTCGCCGCGAGTCCACCGTGAACGATACCCAGCCCGTTGTAGTGGTGTTCCCCTGGAGTGATGACGACCACTGCTCGACCCTCGCCGACTTCGGCGAGACGAAAGCCCAGAAGCTCTCCCATCCCCGATTGCGGAATTTCACCCTTCGCCAGTGCTTGCATATACTCCAGGCCACTCATTGAGCGTCGTAATCGGGCCCGCGCATTTTGATCCTCAAGGGTTCGTTTTGCACTCATACGCCACCTTTTACAAGCCACCGGTAACTTCGAGTACTTGACCGGAAACGTAATCACTTAACGGTGAGGCAAAGAAGAGAACTGCACCAGCGGCCTCCGCTGGCGTGCCGCCACGGCCCATGGGAATCAACCTAAAAGCAATGTCGCGATTCGCCTGTGGTATGCCGAGCGCAATCTCTGCTGCTTCGCGAGAGATGTGTTCGCCATGCTCCTTCGCTTGAGTCAATCTGGTTTCAATAAAGCCAAAGGCGACGGCGTTGACCTGGATATTGAATTGACCCCACTCCTTCGCAAGCGTCTTGGTAACACCGATGATGCCCGCCTTGCCCGCAGCGTAGTTTGTCTGTCCGGCATTACCCCGAGTGCCCGTAGTTGATGACACATTTACGATCTTACGAGCAGTGGCGCGACCTGATGTCTCCTTTTCCCGCTTTGCGGTTTCCCGCAAGTATTCGGAAGCAGCGCGAATAATGCGAAAGGGAGCGGTTAGGTGGACCTCAAGCATTGCCTGCCACTGCTCGTCAGACATCTTGTGGATGGTGCCGTCCCAGGTATAGCCCGCGTTGTTGACGATCGCGTCGATGCGCCCAAAACGTTCCAGCGTAGCCTTCACAAGGCTCGGCGCAAACATCGGATTAGTGACGTCACCCGGGTAGGCGAGAGTCTCGGAGTCGTTGATAGAGGTCGCAGCTGCCCGCGTTAGATCAGCATCGATATCGGAAAGGACCACTCGCGCGCCATGAGCTGCAAAAGTCTCAGCACAGGCGCGACCGATGCCACGTGCCGCACCAGTAATAATGGCGACTTTGTCTTCAAGCAGTTGCATAGAGTTTGTTCCTTAATACGAGTTTGCGGTCCAAACACAAAGGTGTGTGTGCTCCGGTAGGAGCACGATGTTTATAGCTCTGCGCCAACACAAGCCGGTGCGCTCCAGCGGAGCGCAATATGAATTGTTTCAGACATGTCGCTCCTACCGGAGCGAGAGCTAAATTTGTGATGCGGTGGTGCGGTGGCTATAAACATGTCGCTCCTACCGGAGCGCCGCAATACCCGAAACTACTTGTTTTGACCCTCTTCTCGCAGAACCCGATGTAGAATTTTTCCCACGGCGGTCTTTGGTAGACTCTCACGAATATCGATCAAGCGCGGGATTTTGAACTCGGCCAGGTCCTTCTCACAATGAGCCTTCAACTCCTCCACGGAAGCACTCATCCCTTTTTTGAGCACGATGCAAGCCTTCACACATTCGCCACGATATGAGTCGGGCACCCCAATTACAGCTGCTTCCATCACAGCCGGGTGAGTGTAAAGCACAGCTTCCACCTCTGATGGGTAGACGTTGAAACCGCTGACAATGATCATGTCCTTCTTGCGTTGGACAATGTAGCAATAGCCGTCTTCATCCATGCGTGCCACGTCGCCGGTGTAGAGCCAGGTGCGCCCGCTATCATCCTTGCGCAACGCAATGGCAGTCTCTGCCGGCTGGTTCCAGTATCCAAGCATCACTTGTGGACCGGCAATACAGAGTTCACCTTCCGCGCCGAGCGGTACTTCGTGTGTGCCGCTCTCCAGATCCACAATTTTTATTTCCGTATCCGGTAACGGCAGGCCGATGCTTCCCGGTTTGCGTTTCGCGAGTGAGGCGGTGGAATGCGTAACGGGCGAGGCTTCAGATAGACCGTACCCTTCACACAGTGTGCCACCCGTCATTAGCTCAAACTGTTCGAGTACTTCAATCGGCAGCGGCGCCGATCCGCTGTTGAAGGCCCGGACCCGGTCCAGCCCGTACTCCTTAGCGCGCGGATGATTGAGTAAAGAGATGTAGATCGTTGGCACCGCAGGAAAGTAAGTAGGCGTGTAATCCCGAATGGCTACGAGTAAGGCTTCAACATCGTACTTGGGAATCAACACTTGCCGAACACCATGCCAAACGCCGCTGATCATACCGACGGTGAAGCCATAAATGTGAAAGAAGGGAATTACCAGTAGAAAGGTATGTTCGCCGCGGCGACCCGGGCGAGTGACCCACCCTTCCGTTTGGACCACGTTGGCGAAGATGTTGTAGTGAGTCAGCATCGCGCCTTTCGGTGTTCCGGTTGTGCCGCCCGTATACTGCAGTACCGCTACATCCTTTTCCGGATCGATTGAGACAATCGGCAAACGAATCTCGGTAACGCCGGCAAGCAAGTCGGCAAACCGTTGCGTGTCATCGAAGTGCGGACAGGGCAGGGCCATCGGCGAATACTCCATCGCTGAGGTGACGATCACGGTGGGAATGATTGGCTCCTCACTCTGCTGGCGCACTGCGTTGGCGACCGGCATCATCAAGTCGAGCACGATCAAAGCGCTCATCCCTGAGTCTTTGGCTACGACTGTCAACTCACGCGGCGTATAGAGAGGGTTCACGTTGACGACAATCGCGCCCAGGCGAAATACCGCAAAGGCGGCAATCAGATACTGCGGACAGTTGGGCAGCATGATGCCAACCCGGTCATGCTGTTTAATACCCAGTTGGACCAACGCAGTGGCAAATTTATCTGCCCGCTCTTTTATTTCAGCAAAGGTTAGCTTGGCAGTGAGAAAGACCGTAGCGGTTGCGTCAGGTACCTCGGAGGTCGCCGAACGCAGAATCTCGTAGAGTGGCCGGCAGGGATAGTTGAGGTGCGGCTGCACCCAGTAGTCATAGTGTTTTAGCCACGGTCTTGCGGCATAGGGTGAAGGACTTTCGTTAACTTGTTTCGCGCTGCTCATTGAGTTCTCCGGTTAGACAATCGAGCGACCGCCATCGACAACAATGGTCTGTCCGGTGATGTAGTTTGAAGCATCTGACGCGAGAAAGACAGCGACACCCTTCAGTTCACCTTGATCGCCGACTCTGGGGATGGGATTCACCTCTTTGATCCGAGGCTCAGCCAGTTCCAGTGCGCCATCGGCCAATCGGGAATGGAAGAAACCGGGCGCGATGCCGTTAACGCGAATCCCTTGTCTACCCCACGAAGCGGCAAGTTCACGAGTTAGCCCAAACAGTCCGGCTTTGCTGGCAGCATAACCCGCATAGAATGGACCCACCGCCGACGACTTTATACCTGAAACAGACGTCACATTGATGATGCGACCGTATGCCCGCTTCAGCATCTCACGTCCTGCCGCTTGGGAAAACAGAAAAGCACCAGTCAAATTAATGTCAATCACCTTTAGCCATTTTTCAAGGGGCATCTTTTCCGGTCGCTCACCCCAGGAAATACCTGCGTTATTGATCAGAATATCGATCTGCCCATAGCTTTCAATCGTCCGATCGACAACTTGTTGTACTCGCTCAGGATTGGCCACGTCACAAAGTTGGCCCTCGCATTTAAAGCCGCGTTCACGAAACTCAGTTACGGTCGGGGTTAGCCATTCATCACGAC
>DATFRK010000835.1:0-3977 GCA_035263325.1 Pyrinomonadaceae bacterium
CAACGGAAAACACCGTGGTCGCCACTTCTGGTGTGGTCGACACTGGCGCTAAAGAGGCGCCGCCGATCGGCCGACCGATTGCCAACACCAGGGTCTATGTTTTGGACCAGCAGCTGCGGCCTGTTCCTGTCGGAGTTGCCGGTGAGTTGTACATCGGCGGTGATAGCCTGGCCCGCGGCTATCTCAAGCGACCGGAATTGACCAGTGAAAAGTTCATCGCTGATCCCTTCAGTAAAGTTTCCGGCGATCGCTTGTATAAGACGGGCGACGTGGTCCGTTACCTGGCCAGCGGTGACATCGACTTTCTGGGCCGCAAGGACGAACAGGTCAAGGTACGTGGTTACCGCATCGAAACCGGTGAGATCGAGGCGACCTTGTGCGAGCACGAAAACGTGCGTGAAGCATGTGTCGTGGCGCGCGAAGATACGCCTGGTGAGAAGAAACTGGTGGCCTACGTGGTCCCGGCGCAGGGTACCGACGGAAATGGCGCTGTAACCAATGAACTACGTCGTTACTTGAGTCAGCGCTTGCCCCAGTACATGGTGCCGCACGGTTTTGTACTGTTGCCGGAACTGCCGCTTTCCCCGCACGGAAAAGTCGATCGTCGTCTGTTGCCCGCCCCGGATGCAGTCTCGCGTGGGGATCGCGAAGAGGTTTTGGTTGCGCCGCGCACTCCGGCTGAGGAATTGTTAGCTCGCATCTGGCGCGAAGTACTTAAGCTTGACGCTGTTGGCATTCACGACAACTTCTTCAATCTTGGCGGCGACTCGATTCTCAGTATTCAGATCACGGCGCGAGCTACCCAGGCGGGGTTGCGCTTGACGCCAATGCAGCTCTTTCAACACCAGACAATCGCTGAATTGGCTGCCGTGGGCAACAACGGCACGGAGTTTCAGTCGGAGCAAGGCGAGGTTACTGGTCCAGTACCGTTGACGCCGATCCAAAAGTGGTTTTTCGCGCAGGACCTGGCAGAGTCTGAACATTTCAACCAGGCGATGACACTGCAACTGGCGGGTCCGATCGACCTCGAGCTGCTGAAGCAGACCGTCCAGGCACTCCTGGCCCATCACGATGCCTTGCGCCTGCGCTTCGAGAAAACCGCGACTGGTTGGCAGCAAATAGATAGCAGCTTGTCAGAGGTCGCCGCCGGTCCTGATCCGGTGGTGCCATTCGATTTCTCTTCATTAACCCCGACCGATCAAGACAATGAAATCGCACGCGTCATTGCCCAGTTACACGGCGGGTTTGATCTAACGCAGCCACCCTTGCTGCGCGTGGCCTGCTTCGATCTCGGTCCAAGCCGTCCGGGTCAGTTGTTCCTGGTAATCCATCATTTGCTCGTGGATGGCGTTTCCTGGCGCACCATTGTCGAAGATTTTGAGAACATCTATGCCGCGTTAACTAGCAAGTCGTCACTATCGCTGCCAGGCAAGACGACCTCTTTCAAGAAGTGGGCTGAAGGATTAGTGAACTATCGGGCGACGCCGGCTTTGTTAAGCGAGGCCGATTACTGGCTGGACATTTTGCGGCAGGCCTCAGCCCCACTGCCGTTGGACCACGATAAAGGCGCCAACACTGTTCAATCAGCGCGCACTATCAACGTGTCGCTGACTGCGGAAGAGACTAACGCGCTGCTTCATAAAGTGCCGACGGCCTATCGCACCCAAATAAATGACGTGCTTCTTACGGTATTGCTCCAGACCTGGGGAGATTGGACGGGAGTGCCCCGCTTGACGCTTAACCTCGAGGGCCACGGCCGGGAGGAGATCAACAAGGACCTCGACGTGTCGCGCACCGTGGGTTGGTTCACGACGATCTTTCCGGTTCATCTCAACCTGCAAAAGAACCTCGCCAGTGGTGAGGCACTCAAGGCGGTCAAAGAGCAACTGCGTCGTATTCCTAACCGCGGTATCGGTTATGGCGTGCTGCGCTATCTTGATGCCGACGGCAAAGGCGAGCAGTTGCGTCAACTGAGAATCCCGGAAGTTAGTTTTAACTACCTGGGTCAGTTCAACCAACTGACTGCTAATGGTTCTTTTTTTAGCGTGGCGCCTGGGCCAAAACAGTCGGACCACACCTTGCATGGCAGTTCTGGCAGTGCGAATACCCGGCCACACCTGCTTGATGTCGTTACGATTGTGGCGGATCAGCAACTGGAAATTTCATTCACTTACAGCGTCAACCGCCATCGTCAGGAAACGATCGAACGGTTGGCGCAGAAGTACCAACAGGGACTGCGAGACTTGATCAAACACTGCGAGTCGCCCGATGCCGGTAGCGTAGCCGTGTCAGATTTCGTCGCCGCAAAATTGAGTCAGAAGGAATTGAAGAAATTGATGTCGCGAATCAATCGGGTAGTTGCGGAGGATGTCGAATGAGAGCGGAGAATCTTGTAGACATCTACGAGTTATCGCCACTGCAGCAGGGGCTACTGTTTCACAGCCTCTACGCCCCGGAGTCCGGTGTTTACATCGAGCAGTTGACGATTACGCTTTCCGGCGACATCGATCTGCCAGCTTTCAAGTGGGCCTGGGAACAAGCGATGGGCCGGCACGCGGTGTTGCGTACTGCTTTTTATTGGGAAGGGATCGAGAAGCCGCACCAGGTTGTCTACCGCGAGGTTGAGCTTCCCTGGGAGCAACATGACTGGCGCTCACTTTCCGAAACGCAACAAGCGGAGCAAATGAAGAAATACCTCAGCGCCGATCGCGCGCGCGGCTTTGATTTTTCCCAGCCGCCGATGATGCGTTTTGCGCTGATGCAGATCGCCGACAAGGTTTATCGCCTGGTTTGGTGCTTCCACCACGTGATTCTCGATGGCTGGTCCACTGGCGTCATCCTGAAAGACGTCGCAGCTTTTTACAAAGCGCGGACGCAAGGCACCGAGCCCGAGCTGGTTGAGGAGCGGCCCTATAGCGACTACATCAGTTGGATCAAGGCGCAGGATCTGTCGGCAGCGGAAAACTTCTGGCGTACCACTCTCAAAGGTTTTGCCAGGCCAACTCGCTTGAATCTCGGTCACGGTGGTGTGGCCAGTGTGGAGTCGGCGACAGAAGTTGCTCACCATCTGGACGAAACAGCCGAGGCGGAATACTACGCACGCCAGCTGTACACCCTCTCCTCGGAAACCTCCACCGCCATCTTTGCTTTTGCGCGGCAGCACCAGTTGACAGTGAATACGCTGGTCCAAGCAGCCTGGGCGGTCTTGTTGAGTCGTTACAGCGGGGAACAGGATGTCGTCTTTGGCGTGACCTCATCTGGCCGGCCGCCGGAAATTAAAGGCGTCGAACAGATGGTTGGCCTGTTTGTCAACACGCTGCCAATGCGACTCAAGCTTGACGCTACCTTACCTGTAGCCGACTGGTTGCAGCAGGTGCAGCGCCAACAGTTTCAGTCGCGCCAATATGAATATAGCCCGTTAGTAGAAGTGCAAGGTTGGAGTGAAGTACCCCGTGGTGAACAGCTCTTTGAATCGCTACTGGGCTATCAGAACTACCCCATTCGGCTCGACAGCTCGTTGTTTAGTTTGGACGGACGACTGGAAGCCAGTGATATCGGCGCGCTGGAGATGGTGAGCTTCCCGTTATGTTTCCTCGTGATTCCGGGCGAGGAGTTGATGGTCCGGGTTTACCACGATTTGCGCCGGTTCGACGTGGCGACAGTCAAGCGGATGGCCGGGCACTTTGAGATGTTGCTCAAAGGAATTGTGGCCCACCCCGATCGCTCAGTCAACGAGTTGTCCATCTTGACCGCAGTCGAGGAGCAAGAGATCGTCGTCGACTGGAACCGCACTACTACTGACTATCCCCGAAACAAGTCGCTCGCCGAATTGTTCGAGGCCCAGGTTGAGCGCGCTCCCGATTCGATCGCCCTGACGAGTGGGGAAGTGCAGCTTACCTATAGCGAACTCAACTGCCGGGCCAATCAACTCGCACATCACCTGCAGTCACTGGGCGTCAAACGAGAAGCGCTGGTCG
>DATFRK010000836.1:0-9764 GCA_035263325.1 Pyrinomonadaceae bacterium
GAGATCTATCCAGAGACGCATCGCTTTGGAGTGCGGTGACTGATCACCGCTTTGGTAAAGATTCCTTAGGCGCAGTTAATGGGACCTATATCACCCACTAGGACCTATTAACTCTCACACTCCTTATTTGATCGCTTTCGCCGCCCTCCAATTTAGAGGTTGAGTTCGACGAGTTCACCGCGCCTGTGCAGTGATCGCTCAGCCGCTTCGATCATGCTCACCATACGTAAGCCGGCCAGCCCGTCCGTCTCAGGCTGACCACCCTTTTCGACACAATCGATGAAATGTAGCGCTTCGGTCTGCAGCGCCTCAGTGTTGTCGAGTCGTGGCGCCCACATATCCCCGGAACGATAGCTCACCAATAATTTGTAGACGGCTTCTGGTCCAGCCGTGACCGTGATGCCTTTATCGTAGACTTTTAGTTTCTCGCTGGGTTCCAGATCGTCATAGAGAATCATCTTTTCGCTGCCGCCGATCAACGTGTGACGGACCTTTACCGGGGTCAGCCAATTTACGTGTACGTGACCGATTTGTGCGCCGGCGAAAAACAGAGTGATGTAGGCGACGTTTTCCGGTTGTCCAGGTACGTGACTAATACCCGTGGCCGAGATCGCTACCGGTTTGACAGGAAGCACGTAATCCATGATCGAGAGATCATGAATCGCCAGGTCCCAAATTACATTGACGTCGTGTTGAAACAGTCCCAGGTTAACGCGCACCGCGTCGTAGTAAAAGATCTGACCGAGTTCACCGCCAGCGATTAGTTCGCGAATCTTGCGCACCGCGTCGGTGTAGACGAAGGTGTGGTCCACCATCAGCACCAGGTTGCGCCGGGCTGCTACGTCTATCAGTCGCTCCGCCGCCCGGGAATCTGCCGCCAAAGGTTTTTCCACCAGCACATGTTTGCCCGCGTTCAGTGCGGCGAGGGCCAGGTCGAAGTGTGACGAAACGGGTGTCGAAATGACGACCACATCGACAGACGTGTCATTGATCAGTTCGTTGGCGTCGCTATACGTCTTTAGACCGGGATAGAGTTTTTTCAGTGGTACAAGGCGCTGCTCAAGTCGATCGCAAACAGCAACCACCGCCGAGCCTGGCGCCGCCATAAAATTGCGCACCAGGTTGGGTCCCCAATAACCGTAACCAATCACCCCAACTCGTATCATTTTGTTCTCAATAAGTTATTAGAAAGTTGTTAATGTCACTTACGCTTGCGGATGTCTCCGATGACGCGAGCGGGAACCCCGGCTACGATGGCAAAGGCGGGCACGTCACTGGTAACGACCGCTCCGGCGCCCACGAGCGCACCTTCACCGATGGAGACGCCGGCTAAAATTGTTGCATTACTGCCGATGGCGGCGCGTTTCCGGACGACAGTCTCTACCACTTCCCAATCGGCTTCGGATTGCGGTGTTCCGTCCGGGTTCACTGCACTCGGGTAGATGTCGTTGGTAAACATGACTCCATGACCGATGAAGACTTCGTCTTCGATCGTCACGCCTTCACAGATAAAACTGTGCGAGGAGATTTTGCAACGCGCGCCCACCTTCGCATTCTTCTGTATCTCCACAAAGGCGCCGATTCTTGTCCCGGCCGCGACTGAGCAACCGTAGAGATTTACCAGCTCAGGCTGAGGTATCTTAACGTCTGGGCCCAGTATTACGTCTGCGGCGATCGGCATATGGTCCTCAATGACAAATGAGCAAAGGCCAATGATATATGGTCTGTGCCGGTTTTCGATTTCAGGAGGCCGTCACTTTCAGCTCCAGCAACCGACCCAGGGCGTAAAGCATCCACGCTTGACTCCAACGCATATAAGGCTTTCGCACGGTGTAGAACTTCCGCCGTTGGTAATAGAAGAAACCCTGCTGGTCTCGTAAATTACGAATGGTCCATGAGGCGATCGTCGCGGCGCGGTTGGTGGCGGTTGCATCAAGCTCACTCAGTTCAAGGAACGTAACAATAGCACTCGCTCCAGCATGTGCATCCGCAGGATAAGGATCGTCATCGTAGTATTTCGGCCATCCATCCGCAAGAAAGAAGTTTGTCTTCCAATAGTCGTAGCCGTGTTCTAAAGCTTTCGCAAACTCACTCTCGAGCGAAAGTGACTTGATTATCCTAAAAAGAGAGAAGAGCACAAAAGCAGTGTGAAAATTGTCGACCCAGGCCTGGTTCGGGTTGGTACCGTAAGCCCATGAACCGTTCGCGTTTTGCTGTCTTACCACGAAGCGAGTTGCGCGCAGCGCCCAGTCAGCCAGGGCTTGTTCTCCGGTTGCTTCGTAGACGCCGGCCAATATCTCTGCCGCTAACAAACTGGCGTTAAAGATCTGCGTATCACTTTGCGGCGCATAACTGAAACACACTTCGTTCTCAGAGTCAGCACTGCGCGGTAGATCTTTCAGGATAAAGTTACAAACACTGCGCGCGCTATCGAGGTATTTAGCCTCACCAAATGCTTGCGCCGCTTCCAATAACGCGCGACCGGCAAAGGCAGTAGGTACGATAGTGGCACTACCCTGGGGCGCAAAGAAATGGCGACTCTGCCAGTCGAAGTTATAACCCCAGGCAGCGCCGCTATAGCCGCTCAATTGTGACGACAGCAAATCATCCAGGATCGACCGTGCCTGGGTCGCAGTCTCTTCAGTTTGCCGGCGGCGGAAATTTGCCAGCAGGCCGAGGGCAAATAGAGCGAGGCCTTTCGCGTTGCGTTGGCGAGGAACCAAACTCACAGAACGCAAATCTACCGGCGAACGTTTGACGAGTTGCGTCCAAACAAAGCGGGCGTTTTTCGATTTGGCCAGGGGGGTCGAACGCAGGATGCGGCTGTTTAGCGCGTCGAAAGGATCGTGTCCAGCGAAATCTCGCGCCGCGCACCACGAGAGGAGTTCCTGGTAGGTCGTTGCAAAAAGATTTACCTCGGAGGCCACGGCTCAGAGTATGGCTTGCCTACTGACGACTGCTGACGGAAGTCTCGATCCGTCGCGGAGTTTCGATGAAGCTTTCGTGCCACAGCTCAAACATCAGCAGCGTCCACAGCAATTTGCGATGATTGGCGATTCCCCGTTCATGCTCATCCTGCAACCGGGAAACATATTCCGGATTGAACACTCCGGCACGTCGCACTCGCTCCGGTGACAGTAGATCACGGGCCAGGGGTTTCAACTTGAATTTTAGCCACTCGGCAACTGGCACCCCGAAACCTTTCTTGCCGCGACGGGTGACGAATCCAGGAAGCATGCCAGCGACGGCTTTCTTGAGAATGTATTTGGACTTGTGACCCCGCAATTTGTAGTTTGACGGTAACGAGGCGGCAAATTCCGCCACCCGCGGATCCAGAAAAGGCGCTCGCACTTCGAGTGATACCGCCATGCTGGCGCGATCAACTTTTGTAAGAATGTCCTCGGCGAGGTAGAGACGAGTGTCGAGGCTCTGCATTCGCGCGATGATATCCGCGCTGTCGCACTCCGCGGCCATGCGCCGGGCCTCACGATAAATGTCGCCATCCGTTTCCGAGAGCGCGGCGCCCGTTAACAACTGTTCCTGCTCGTCGGGAGTGAACGAGCCAAACCAAACGTGATGGCGGGTCACCTCGTCAAACTTGGCGCCGGTGACAAACCGGAGGGCCTTGTAGTCCAGCGACAGGTTCTTTGTTTTAACTGGTAGCCGTCGCACCAGTGGTTCGATGATGCCGTTTCGCAAGGCCGCCGGCACGCGCTTGTAGATCTCGGCCCAACCATGACCGGAATACATCGGATAGCCGGCAAACAACTCGTCACCACCATCGCCGCCAAGAGCGACGGTAACATGCTTACGCGTGAAGCGAGACAGTAGATAAGTAGGCACCAACGACGGATCGCTGAATGGTTCGTCCATCCACGCGCCGATCTCGCTAACCAGGTTGGCCGCCAGGTTTGCACTCAAACGTTCTTCGTGATGATCCGTGCCGAGAAACTTCGCAACTCCACGGGCATAGGCCGACTCATCGAATGAAGCTTCGGCGAAAGAAATGGAAAACGTCTTGACTGGTTCGGAAGAGGCCTTAACTGCGAGCGCCGCTATCGTTGATGAATCAACGCCACCGGAAAGAAGCACGCCGAGGGGCACGTCTGCGACCAGACGCATGCGCACCGCATCGGCGAGTAGGTCACGCAGATGATCAGCGGCTTCCCGCTGGTCGGGAACCGGCTCGACTGTCTTGTAGCTCAAGCACCAGTAAGGCTCAACCTTGACCTGCGCATTTTCCAGAGTGAGTTTATGCGCGGCCGGAAGTTTGTTGATCCCAGCGTAGATTGATAGCGGCGCCGGGACGTAATCGAACGACAGGTATTGACGTAGCGCCTGCAAATTGAGCGATGTTTTAACTGCCGGGTGGGCCAGCAAAACTTTTGGTTCCGAGGCAAACAAGAGCGTGTTTTGGAACACGCCCCAGTACAACGGCTTCTCGCCAAAGCGATCGCGGGCGATCAGTAAGCGCCGTTTCTTCGTGTCCCAGAGCGCAAAGGCAAACATGCCGTTGAGCTTTTCGACCAGGCGATCGCCGTATTCTTCGTAGAGGTGTGGTAATACTTCGGTGTCGGAAGCGCTGCGGAAACTGTGACCGCGTTTCTCCAGTTCGGCTCTTAACTCGCGGTAGTTGTAGAGTTCCCCGTTCAGGACCACCGCAACACTGCGATCTTCATTGAAAACAGGCTGTTCGCCGGTGACGAGATCGATAATGGCCAGCCGGCGCATACCCAGGGCGGCGCCGCTGGCCACGAACAGACCTTCGGAGTCTGGTCCCCGATGGACCATGCGCTCGCACATGGCGTGTAATAGTTCTTGCGCGCCCTCGGGAGGAGGCGTGCGCGCGTCGAGATTAGCCCATCCGGTTATGCCGCACATAAATGATTGCCGATTGCCGATTTTTGATTGCCGATTGGACGCAGTGATGACAGACGAGACTGCGGTCGGGTACAAAACGTTCTGTCATCATCTGGCAATCAACATCAGTGCCCAACCCTAGTCTTGTCTAAAACCCAATCTCTCGCGGACGGAATAAATTGGTTTTGCCTGAGATTCGTGATAGGTGCGAACCAAAACCTCGGCGAGGAGACCCATCAAGAAAAGCTGGACTCCTAAAACCAAAGTGACCATGGCCATCACCGGCAAGGGGGTCTGAATAAAGTCTGCATGGTGGGGCCAGCTGGCAAATTTCATCAGACACGCCAGGAGCGCAGAGAGAAATGAAAACGCAAACGTCACCAGGCCCGCCCAACCAAACAAGTAAAGTGGTTTGGTCTGATACGAGGCCATGAACTTGATCGTGATCAGATCGAAGACCACCTTGATCGTGCGCGAGAGTCCGTACTTGGATTTACCCATGGTACGCGGATGGTGCTCGACCGGAATTTCAGTCACCCGCGCGCCAGCCCAGGAAGCATAGATAGGAATGAAGCGATGCATTTCGCCATACAGTCTTACGTCTTGTAGCGATTCCCGGCGATAGGCTTTTAACGAACAACCATAATCGTGTAAGGGCACGCCGCCAATCCAGGAGATCAAGCGATTGGCGATCATTGAAGGGATCTTGCGCGTCACCATCTTGTCTTTGCGATTCTTGCGCCAACCGGAGACGACGTCGAAACCATCGTCGAGTTTATCTAACAGCCGCGCGATATCGGCGGGATCGTTTTGCAGATCCGCGTCCATCGGGATCAAAACTTTGCCGCGCGCGGCGTCGATGCCCGCGGCCATGGCTGCAGTTTGGCCGTAGTTTCTTCTCAGGGCCACCACTCGCACGCGCGGGTCACTTTGGGCAATCTCGCGCAGGATCTTCAGGCTCGCGTCGCTGGAACCATCATCAACGTAAATGATCTCCGCCGAACGACCGAGCGCTCTTAACGACTGGTCAAGTTTCTCGTGCAACGGCAAGAGGTTGGGCTCTTCGTTGTAGACTGGCAGGAAGACGGAGACTTCGGGAGCAGTAAAATCGCTCTTACTCGCTGCCAGTCGATCTTGGGTCACTATTTCTTGTTCGTCGTAAAGTTTCATCAAGCCGTTTTCGGTTGTTCGTCGCGCCGTCGCGCCACACATATTGCTGAGACGCCAAACGGTAGGTTCAGATAGCGCAGCAGCACATGTTCCGCTCCCAGAATACTTCCCAGCGGCCCATTGAGAAAGCCGACCGTCAGATTGTTTTCCGACGCCGGGCGCAAACCGGTCAAGCGCATCAGCACGCGCCCCAGCAATATCGGCAAAAAGAAAGTGACGTTGGCGTAAGTGGTTCGTTCAATTTCCAGGCCGGCCGCCGCGACTGATTCCTTCAATTCTTTCAAGGTGTAACGTCGCCGGTGGTTGCTGACGTCGTCTTGCACACCCCATAAGAACATGAACGCGGGCACAAACAGCAAGGCGCTTCCGCCCGGCCGGAGGACGCGCTGGATCTCTTTCAACCCGGCAACGTCATCATCGAGATGTTCGACCACGTCTAACGCAGTTACGAGATCAAACGAACGGTCCGGGTAAGGCAGTCGCTCCGCCTCACCCTGGCGGACGTTTTCGAGCCCGCGATCACGGCAAAAGGCAAGTGCGTCGGCCGAGACGTCCACTCCCTCAGCACTTCCGTACTGACTAAGGAGCTCGAGATTTGCACCGGTGCCGCAGCCCACATCGAGAATGCGAGGATCGCTGACAGGTAGGTTCTGGCGAATTCTTTCCAGAAAACTGGCCAATATGCGCCGCCGGCCGGTAAACCACCAGTGACTCCCCTCGATCTGGTACATGATCGAGTAGGTATGCTGTTGCATTTCCTGCGGCAGCGAGCGGTCGACTGTGTTGGCAGTGGTGGACATCAGTTCACTTGGATGCGGCATTTCCGCCCCAGTTGGCATTCTAGAACAGAAGCCGCCCTGATGTCCGCTGTACAAGGATTCTGGCCGCGCTTTGACAAGGCAATAGTTCCCGATGATGAGAAATTGGCACTACAAACCGACCAAATTGCCGAGACTCTGTCAAGAATCCGGTGTCCCGTCAGTTTTTGTTAGTGTCGGTTCGTGTAATTTCGTGGATCGTCTGTTATTGCAAAAAATGTACGATCCACGAAATCACACGAACTATCACGAAAAAGACCACGAGGGAAAATCCGGTTGTTGACCCAGTCTTTGCCCGTTGGTGGGATTACCCCTTCCGGAACCAGTGGATGAAGCGGTGGATGCCATCCTCAATTTGAGTCTGGGGATTGTAGTTCAGCAGCTTCCGGGCTTTGCTGATATCAGCAAACGTTTGCGGCACATCGCCGGGCTGCGGTGGCTGACGATCAATCACTGCTCGCATATCGAGTTCCTTCTCCAACAAGCCGATCAACTCCCGCAATTCTACCGTTCGCGATTCGCCGAGGTTGATCACCTCATAAAGAGTCTGGTCGTAGTCAATCGCCGCCAAAACACCGGCGAGGATGTCGTCGATGTATGTGTAATCGCGTCGTGTTGTGCCGTCACCGAAAACCGGAATCGGCTGGCCGCGATCAATCAGGCGGGCGAACTTGTGGATCGCCAGGTCGGGACGTTGCCGTGGTCCATACACGGTAAAGAAGCGCAAACAGATACAGCGAATGCCGTATAGATGCGCATAGGTATGACAGAGCAATTCGCCGGCGCCCTTGGTGGCGGCGTAGGGGGAGATCGGCTGGCGAATCGGATCCTCTTCACTGAAGGGAACCTTGGCGTTGATCCCGTACACAGATGACGACGAACCAAACACAAACTGTTTGCTGCCCTGCGCGCGGGCCAGCTCCAGCAGATTCACTGTACCGTTGATATTCGTCTCGGTGTAGAGCTGCGGTTGCGAAAGTGACGGGCGTACTCCGGCCCGCGCTGCCAGGTGCACGATGCAGTCGAACTTCCTGGTCGCGAACACTTTTTCCAGGGCCGAGCGGTCGCGAATGTCAATCTCCGCGAGTTGGTACTGGGGATTGGCGAGTTGTAGTCGTACATTCTCGCGCTTGATTTCCGTGTCGTAAAAATCGTTGAAGTCATCAACGACAGTGATTTGGTGGCCAATGGCCAGCAATCGTTCGACTAGATGAGAGCCGATGAAGCCAGCGCCACCGGTAACTAGAATAGATGACATATTCAGAAATGCGTTTCTTGAGCTTGGTGCTTTGTTCTTTGTCCTTTGTTACTAGTTCGTGGTGGTGGTTACTCGAGACAAAGAACAAAGCACCAAGTACCAAGTACAAAGACCAATTGCTAAGGAACTAATGATCAACGGTTACTTCGTAGCATAGATCCACAGATGCCAGCCCCAATGAGAGGCGAGTCGCGACTCGATTGAGCGTGGCAAGAGCGGTCCCACAATTGGCAGCCAACGCTTGTTGAGAAAGAAGGTGCGAAGTTCCACGCTCGAGAAATCCTTGAACAGCGCTCGCGCCTCACTGCGCGAAAAAACTCGCGCCAACGGATTACCCGCGCCGTCCGTATTCTGATTCAAGAACTCGTCCGAGTTTAAGTAGCCTCGTTCAGCTTGCAACCTGCGTGAATGCTCCCGCAGCGCTTCTTCTGGTTCTTTCGTCACGAGATGCACCAGCTTGATCCCCGGACTCCATCTGAGCAAGTGAACTCCAGCTCGTCTTAGCAGCGAGATGTTTACCCGATAGTTGTACGACCCTCGATGATACAGCATGACCTCCGCGCGCCCACCCGGCCGCAACACGCGATGAATCTCGCGCACTGACTTAGGGGTATCAGGAGTGTGATGCAGTACGCCATGTGAATAGACGAGATCAAAACTGTCCGCGGGAAAGTCGAGATTCTCAGCGTCAGCCTTGGCAAAAGTGCCAGGCAGGTCGAATAACTCAAATCTTCGGCGCGCGAGATCTACTGCCGCGTCAGTTAAATCGACGCCAGTGTAGTCAGCGCCCGCGGCGGCGAATTGCGCGCCGTCAGTTCCCAGGCCACAGCCGATCTCCAATACCCGTAGTCCTCGTGTGCCGGCGAAGTCAGCGGCGGCAGGGATGTGCCACTCTTTCTCATAACGGTGTTGCGCCACTAACTCGTAAAAGCGGCGCGTCCCCGGCTCGGCATCAGCGAACTTCGTACCGCAAGGGTGTTCCTGCCAGAAAGCTCGGACCCGCTCTTTAAGTTGCGCATTCGATTCGGCCACGGGGCGAGGATAGCAGCAGGAAGGTTTGGCCGACAAAAGCTCTCTGGAGATCTCACGATCTCAGATCTCAAAGCGCAAGAGATCAGCAGCCAGATACAAAAAGCAAAGAACAAAGGCCAAAAACCCAAGACCATCAACGTTTATACGTTCCCATCAACTCGCCGCGGGCCAGGATGTGTCCGTCCATTGCCTGCATCAGATCATCCTCGTTGGCGCCAGGCTTGAGTGCGGTTGGCTGGTCGAGCGCGTAGAGCTTGAAGAAGTACCGGTGCACACCACTCGGCGGGCATGGACCACCGTAACTAAGCTTGCGGAAATCATTGGTTCCTTGTTTGCCGCCGGCAGGCAACGTATCTCCTGCTTTGAGGTTCTCGCCCAGCTGTGTGGTCGTTGGCGGCAGGTCGTAAACAACCCAGTGTACCCAGGTCTTTAGCGGGGCATCGGGATCGTCCACGGTTAACGCGACGGCTTTCGTATTGGGTGGTAGGTTGGACCAGGCGACTGGCGGAGAGATATTTGCTCCGTCGCAAGTGTATTGCGCGGGGATCGCTCCACCTTGTGTGAAAGCTGGGCTGGTTAACTGGATCGCTGCTGTGCTCACGTCGCTCGAAGAAGTGTTTGAATTG
>DATFRK010000837.1:0-3576 GCA_035263325.1 Pyrinomonadaceae bacterium
TATCGAAGAAGTGAGGGATTGGCTCGTTAAGCAGATCGTAACCCAGCACGGTAGGTTCGTCCCGGTAATGTGCGGCGAGCTTCTGCCAGATCTTAACTGTCAGCGCCTGACTCTCCGGGCTTTCGAAAAGAAACGGATAGCCAAAGCTGTCGTCAATGTTATCTCCCGTTTGACCGCCTGGCGCCGCGTGCATGTCGAGAATTACATAGAGGCCCTCGTTCTTGGCCCATTTCACAACTCGATCAAGGAGTTCGTATCCCACACCCTCGAGTCGTTGGGGATCTCCCTCAACCACAAAGAGACGATAGTTGAAAGGAACACGGACGGAATTGAAGCCAGATTGTTTAACGAACTTGAGGTCGTCCTCGGTGATGTAGTTGTCGCGGTACGTCTGCCAAAAACGCTTTGCTTCAGCTTCGCCGATGAGCTGGTTGATAACAGTTTGAATCAGACGCGGAGAATTAGCGTCTTTGAACTTAAACATGTAGCCTTCCGGCATGAGCCAGTTGCCGAGATTGATTCCCTTTAGCATTAATGGCTGCCCATTTGGTCCTATAAACTCCTTGCCGCGCGTAGTCACGAACTTCGTCTGCGCTGCGGTGTAGAGGCTGAGGCTCAACAAGCAGCAGGCAGCAATAGAAACTCTCTTAAGATTCCGCATAATGTCGAAAGCTATAGCTTCATAGAGAACCCGGAGCGGTAGCGACGGGATGGTACGGTCAACTCGCCAAGATCTCAAATCGGGATCCTAGAGTTGAAGAGTTGATCGCACCAACCCGTCGCTACCGCTCCGGGTTCTCTATCGCACTAAAATCTCTTGCAGGCCCGGCACCAACTTCCCTTCCCCAGCGTGGCCCAAATGATCAGGTAGAGCCCGGTGAGAAAAAGAATAATTGCCGGAATCCAAAAATAGCTAACCTTGAAAGCGCTGGTTATGCTGGCGACCATCAACATACCTACGGCGAATAGGCGTCCACGATTCTTTTGCACCATCTCTCCGCCACAAATCTTGCAGTTCATAATTCCACCAGCGCCCCAAGACTCAGTCAACTTTTGCTTGTCGCTAGACTTTATCAGATTGGGTCGATGGCGTTATAAGCTTGTAGAGAGCATAAACCACCAGGCC
Organism: Pyrinomonadaceae bacterium; assembly: GCA_035263325.1. GTDB lineage: Bacteria > Acidobacteriota > Blastocatellia > Pyrinomonadales > Pyrinomonadaceae > PSRF01. The sequence goes on from DATFRK010000837.1 coordinate 1,127, forward strand.
AACGGCAGCGGCTACCGCAGCAGTCAACGCTTCCCGCCTCGTACTGCTTGCTACCAGCCAGGCGCAGAGACCCACCGACACGAGCGCAATCGGAATTCCCGCGGGCACCTTAAGGAGTGGTGGCTGGAGATCGTCCCTCCGACGCAGCACTATTAGCGAGGTACAGGTAGCTACATAAACAGCCAGGCGAGCCAACACACTGATGGTCACCAACTGGATGAAGGTGCCCGAAAGCGCGAAGCCGAGGATTACGGCCGCCGCAATAAATATCGAAACATACGGAGTGTGGAAGCGCGGGTGCACTGCGCCGAGCAACCTTGGCAACTGACGTTGTTCCGCCATCGCAAACAATGTCCGGGGCGTAACCAGCAATTGACCGTTGAGATTTCCTGTAATTGAGACTATTGCACCCGCGGTGATGAGATAGCCACCGGGTGTGCCGAGAAACCGACTTGCAGCGTCAGCGAGCGGTCGCGTCGAAGTAGCCAGCCCCGGCAGGGTACCAATACAGACAAACTGGACCGACACGTACAGCAGTACTACCACCGTAATCGTAGTAAATAACGCGAATGGGACGGTCCTTTGAGGCTCACGGATTTCGCCAGCAGCGATTGCGATTGAGTCAAAGCCGGCGAACGCTTGCATCAATAGCAATACCGACAGCGATACGGCTGCAATACCTGGCCGGGGAGCGGAGGTTAGGTTCTGTGGTTGAACAAAAAAAAGACCAACCACAATGAAGATTAGCAGCGGGAGCAGTTTACCAACCGCCAGGATATTGCTGGTCAGCGCCGCGTCGCGCACTCCGATCACGTTGATGGCCGTCAGCAACAGCGTCAGACCACTGATGATCACAATCCGCCACAGTTGAGTGCTAGCCGAAGGCCACACGAAACCCAGGTAATCAACCAGTAGGTTTACATTAGCGGCGAACGCAGTGACACCGGCGAGCGACCTTAACCAGCCAACCTCGAACCCCACCACCTGGCCAAGGGCTACCCGAGCGTACAGATATGGACCACCCGTTTCGTTGAAGCGGCTGCCAACCTCAGCAAAGCAGAGGACGATGAGCACGACGGCGGCAGCGCAGATGGCGTATGCGATGAGGCTAAGAGAGCCGGAGAGCACGAAAATCTTCGAGGGTAGTCCAAAGATTCCTGCGCCTACGACAAAGTTGATCCCGTAGGCGACGAGGTCCCAACGTCGGATCCCTCTCACGAGAGAGGTACGCGTCACCTGCTCCGTACTTCGTGGTGATTCCGCCAACTTTTCCCCAGTGGCTATTGCTTTCACTCCAGCTCCAGTTCCAAAAATTCGTGCGGGATAGTACGGATACGAGCTTGGACCGCTTGCTGGATTGTGTCGAACCACTCTTTTTTGAGGACGTTCGTTTTCTTTCCGGTGACGAAAGCGAGGGGGATTGGGCCGAGGTTTGATTTAAATCTTTAATACCACCAACTGCCGAGAGTGTGTCATGACTCGGATTAAACGTCAGTTATTGTTCGTGATAGTTCGTGTGATTTCGCGGATCGTCTGTTATTGCTACGAAAAATGTACGATCCACGAAATCACACGAACTATCACGAACGAAACCAAGAGGGGAAATTCGGTTTTTGACACAGTCTCTGCCGTTGGGGGCATTTTTGACTCTTTAGGCAAAGCCGTCCGTAACCATACAAGCGGCATGACCCACTACAAGATCACCAGCCTGCAGGACTGAGGGACGAGGTCTCCAGCCATTAGCCAGGCGAACTTCCAGCAACTCTTTGGCGCCCGGTGCGTGATCCCAAACGGCAACTGCCGCGATACCACCGAGTCAAGTGGTGTCGTAGACAAGAACCAGCCCATCACTTCTCGGGACAATGACGTCATGTGTGAACTCATCCTGGACGATTACCTCAGCGACTATTTGCGGCAAAAAAGTACCTGGGGGCTGAGCCAGGGCCCAGCGCATCGCATCCTGCAGATTTTGCTGCGCGGAAATTTCCCGGGCGAGCTGATCAAGCACCTCTATTGCGAGGTTTCCTTGATTAAGAATTCGCATCGTCAGGCCTACAATTCTCTGTACATCAAATCTGTACGCACCACATACTTCACCCCTGACTTCACCTCGCTACCTTCATGGATGATCGGATGTTGAAATAGAAGCGCGGCGCCGGCCTTTGGCGTGATCACCACCTCAGGGTCCACGAGAAAGATCGTCTCGCCTCCGGCAAAACCTTCGTTCAAATAGACCATGTAGGTATACCAACTTCGTTCCCTCTCATCTCGCACAAAGGCCCCGTCTGAATGCGGCGCAAAACGCTGGCCGGGTAGATATTCGTAGCAGCGCAAGCGCTCATTTATTCCAACCAGGCGCATGCCATGAATCTCCTGCGGCACCTTCTCTTTGACGCGTTCAAAGAGTGTGGTGGCCCAATTGGGGTCGTCGAATATCACGCGGCGATTGT
>DATFRK010000838.1:0-6079 GCA_035263325.1 Pyrinomonadaceae bacterium
AGCAGTTGCGAGCACTGCGCAAAGAATCAGAACCAAAATTCAACGACATCAGGCGACAAGCCGATGAGCGCATGCAACAAGTCTTGACGCTCGATCAGTGGAAGCAATTCCAAACGATGAGAGACGAATGGCGACAGCGTCGGGGACGTGGCGGGCCGGGTGATAGAAACACTCCTCAAGATGATGACTAAACCACCATTAATCCGCCCGCGGATTGATAAGCGCCTTCAACACTCGTCCGGCCGCTACATCCGCGAGCGCCTCATTCGCACGCCCCAGTCCATAAATCTCTACATTCATCTCCGTCCAGGGACCTGATCGTCCAGGTTCGGAGATGATCTGTGCCCCGCGATAGAAGTGAGAAAAATCGGAGCCCCAGCAACCGCGCACATCCAGGTGTTTTCGGTTCAGGTCCAGATGAGGATTGAAGCTGACCGGCCCGTGATCGGTATATTGGCCGACGATCACCACTCGTCCAGCGTCACGCGTGAAGCGCATTGCTTGGACGACGGCATTGGTGCTGCCAGTTGCTTCGATGGTCACGTCAGCGCCTCGTCCCTTGGTGTGGTCCATCACCCAGTCGAACCGGGCGTCTTCGTCGTTGGTCTCGATGTTCAAAGCCGCCTGCGCACCTGCTTTTGTCGCTGCGTCAAGTCGCGCCTGGGGCGCACCAATTATCAAGACCCGCAAGGCTCCGCTCAGCAGGGACATAATGACGGCATTAAGACCTACTGGCCCCGAACCAAGCACCAACACCGTGTCGCCAATCTTTACCTCACCTCGCTCCACTGCATGTAGCGACGTTGGCAAAGCGCAACCTCCCGCCATGAATGTTGCCGCCGGTGCGTCAAGGCGAATGACATGGGTACCTGGCTTCAAATAGATATGACTGGCCCAACCGCCACAAAGTCCGTCGTCGAGTCCGTAGGTAATGCCATACACCTTGCGCTGGGGACACCGGGTAGTAGCTTTCGCCACCAGGCAGTACCAACAGGTATTGCACGTGCGATGGACATCCAGAAAAGTGACTTGATCGCCTTCCTTAAAAGGCCGGCCCTCAACATCGAAGATTTGACCGCGCACCTTGGCTAAACGGCCAACTGAAACATGGCCAGGCACCAATGGGTAGGGCACACCTTGCAGTCGTCCTTGTTGCAGGAAGACGTCAGTGCCGCAAACTTCGGAGAGGTCGACTTGCAGCAGGGCCGAGTTATCCTCCAGCTCTGGTTCTGGAACTTCACGCAACTCGACAATGGCGTTTGGTTCGGGAATGACAGCAACAATTGGCATGAGGAGCATCTTATCCACAGATCACACAGATTAATAGTCACTTCTGTTGAGGTGAGGTGAACCACAGCGGTCGAGCTGTTCTCCGTTTTGCAGAGGTCTAATGAAGGAATCTGCTGATGTACCAAATGCTCCGCGGAAACTTGAAACCGGAAACCATTATCTGTATAAGGACTATCCACCTTTTCATCATTTCATCCAGAAAGAAGGGTTTTATTCGTGCCGCAGAGTCGTCACCGGAAGAGCAAGGCCAGAAAGAGGCCGAAGGGTACTTACCAGGCCCCCATCGTCAAGCCGCAAACTGTCGGTAAGAGTTCCAATGATCGCAACCTGAGAATAGGCGCGATTATTTTTGTAGCGGTGCTGACAGTATCGATTGTTGCCTATGTGTTGATTAATAAGCGGGGACAAGCGGGAGCTGTCGGCCCGGAAGTCACCACCGCCTCAGGGCTGAAGTATACCGACGTGGTGGTGGGCACGGGTGCGACTCCGCAAAGGGGGCAAATGATATCAGTTAACTATACGGGCACGCTTGAGAATGGAACGAAGTTTGACAGTTCTTACGATCATGGAGGGCCATACACGTTTCCCATTGGCATGGGGAGGGTTATTAAAGGTTGGGACGAAGGGCTAATGTCGATGAAGGTGGGTGGTACGCGAAAGCTGGTTGTTCCCGGCCGGCTCGGGTATGGACCAGCTGGTTCGCCGCCTAACATTCCTCCTAATGCGACCTTGTTGTTCGACGTCGAATTAGTCGGTATCAAGTAGAGAGTCAGCAGTTTGATTTGTAGGGGTGGCCCTTTCTGTGGCCACCCCTTTGTATTGAGCCCTGGCCCAGAACGAGATCGCCGAAGGGGAGTACCACCCTACCGTTAACGTCGGTAGAGGAGGGCTATGACAATTCCCAGGAAGATCTTGTCGACTACTTCTGACAGAACCTGCTTGGCCAGGAGAATCAGCGGAATAGGTTGCACCGCGTAGGTGATAAAAAACCACGGCACCGAGAGGATCAACCACAGCGCGATGCCGAAGCGCACTCCCTGTCCTAGCCAGGGCTTCTCTTCCACTCCGTGCGCATAGGTCCATACTGCGCCAATCGCAAACGCCAGGTAAGCCAGGACGATGAACGGCATCTTCTCCTGCCCCTCAGGTCGGTACAGATTGGCCACGGTAGCGTACTCATTTCGCAACCAGATAGCGTGGATGAAGTAGCCGGTAAAGTTTGCGACGACAAAGACCACGATGATTGTCAGCACCAGTCTCTTCATGTTCATTGGCGGGTTCTCCAATTAGTGTCGAGTCGGTCCAATTATTCGAGGTGGCCGAATTGTAACGGCGTAGGCCAAATTAGTGAATAGTTTGGGAGCGCGACCTCGGAGTGCGGGGACCGGGTCACCGCTTTGTTGATAGCGCACTTTCAAAGTCTTCGATCCAAAAGCGGTGACCCGGTCCCGGCACTCCAAAGTCGCGCTGCAAAGGCCCTTCCTCATTTGATCAGAAGCCAAAGGCGGCGTTAATCTCCTTCCGCGAGCCTGCAGTAAAGCCCGTCGTCGGAGATCTTCAGGAGAAAACACTATGAGCGAAAACACCTTAACGATTACCGATAATCGGACTGGCAAACAGTACCAACTGCCAATTCTAGATGGAACTATCAAGGCGATGGATTTGCGTCAGATTAAGGTGTCAGACGACGACTTTGGTCTAATGACTTACGATCCTGCCTTCATGAACACTGCATCGTGCAAGAGCCGGATCACCTTTATCGACGGCGACAAGGGAATTCTCGAGTATCGTGGGTACCCGATCGAGCAACTTGCAGAGAAGAGCACTTATCTCGAAGTGGCCTATCTGTTATTGCACGGAGAATTGCCCGACGCTACGCAACTGGCGGATTGGACCAGGAACATTACCTATCACACTTTTATTAACGAGAGTATTAAAAAGGTCATTGACGGTTTTCATTACAACGCGCACCCGATGGGTATGTTTGAAGCCACGCTCGGAGCGCTCTCCACTTTTTATCCTGACGCAAAAGATATCTTCAATGTCGAGTCTCGCTGGAAACAGATCTACCGCTTGATTGCCAAGGTCCCAACTATTGCTGCCTTTGCCTTCCGCCACCGAATCGGCATGCAGTACTCCTATCCGGACAATGATCTCTCCTACGAAGGCAATTTCCTGAACATGATGTTTAAGACCACCGAGTTGAAGTATCAGCCAAACGCGGTGCTGGAGCGAGCGCTCAATGTGCTCTACATCTTGCACGCTGACCATGAGCAAAACTGCAGCACCAACGCTATGCGCAGTATTGGCAGTGCCCAGACTGATCCCTTTTCTTCGCTAGCAGGAGCGGCAGCGGCGCTTTATGGACCGTTACACGGAGGCGCCAACGAAATGGTGTTGCGCATGCTGAAAGAGATAGGGTCGGTGGACAAGGTGCCGGATTACATCAAGCGAGTGAAGGCCGGTGAGTTTCGCTTAATGGGATTTGGTCATCGCGTTTACAAGAACTACGACCCGCGCGCCCGCATCATCAAACAGGTTGCTTACGAGGTGTTTGAGGTTACCGGTAAGGATCCGTTGCTGGACATCGCCCTGGAACTGGAGCGGATCGCCCTTGAGGATGAGTACTTCGTGAAGCGACGATTGTATCCCAACGTCGATTTCTATTCGGGAATCATCTACCAGGCGATGCGCTTCCCGGTTGACATGTTTCCAGTGATGTTCGCTATTCCGCGAACGTCTGGTTGGCTGGCCCAGTGGGTTGAACTGCTCGAGGACGAAGATCAGAAGATTGCGCGTCCGCGGCAGATTTACCTGGGCCACCGCACGAGAGACTATGTGCCAATTGGGGAAAGGAAGAATTAGGGTTTGTTCGGCTGGAGGGCGAAGAGATCATTGGTCATATATCATTTGACATTTCTCATTTGCCATTTATGTCCTAAGACCAAACTTGGTTGCCAAAATCCCAAAATGAGAAATGTCAAATGATATATGACCAATGAATAGCTCGGTCGAACTCGAGATTTACGCTCACCCTTCCAGGGCGCGCGCGGCGATTTCCTTCAACAACTTCGCGCAGACTGTCCCCGTAATCTGCAGTGGATCCATCCGCGGGTTGAATTCCACAATGTCTGCTCCAATCACTCTTCCTTTCAGGCGCTGAATAAGATCAACCGCCTGTCTCGTGGATAGACCTCCCGGCTCCCGGTGAGAAACACCTGGGGCAAACGCTGGATCCAGTGCGTCGACATCAAACGAGATGTAGACCGGTGAATCAAAATCGATTTGCAGGTTGTCGCGCCAGTGACGCATCTCCACGCACTCGACGCCAAATCTTTTGCTCTGTTCACGCTGATGGGCCGTCGCCGTTCTAATGCCAACCTGGACCAGGCGTTTGATAAGCCTCTCCTCCATGATTCTCGCGAACGGACAGGCATGTGAGTTTCGGCTGCCTTGAAATTCATCGTAAAGGTCCGGGTGAGCGTCGAAATGCAGGACGCTGAGGCCAGGAAATTTCTTGGCAAAGGCCCGTACGATGGGATAGGTGATCGAATGATCGCCCCCTAATGAAATTGGCGTCAGATTGTCGTTAAGCAGGGTCAGGATCGAATTCTCGATCAAGGAAAACATTTCGGTGCCTGGCACCGGTGCGATGTCGCCGGCATCGAAGAATACGTTCTCGAGGTCCGTTCCGTTTTCAGTGGAAAAGTTGGAGGCTTCAGAGCGAAACGCTGCTCTGACTTGTGGTGGCGCATCCGCTGCACCCTTCATGAAGGAAGAATTTTCGTCGTAACGGAAGCCAATCAGCGCCAGTCGTGAGCGCTGCTCTGTGATAGTGGAACTGGCAGACATGGTTTTCCTTCCGAAGCCTAAGACGATATTGGGATAAAGGGGGTAATGCGAAAAGAGTTGGTGAGACCTTGTTATTCGAGGCCGCGAAAGTAAATGTCCTCACCAGCTCTCGAGTGAGCATAATTCTCCTGCCAGATAAACTCAAACGCCTTTGCGAGTGAAAGCAAAGCGAAGAGTTAATGAGTTTGGTATTGAATTGTGATTTCGGTTGACCGGCTTTTAGCAAGCGAGCGGGAAACCTCCCACAGTTTCCCGCTCAAGGGGCCTCGTGTCCTCACCCCACAAGGCCGCATGCGTTCGCCAGGGCGGCAAACGCGCGCGGAGCATATGTCAATGTCCAGCGCTTGTCTCTAGGGAAAATCCCTTAATAATTTGCCTGATGGACCAAGTTTTTTCACGTGCGGCCGGGTCCGTCTTTTGGGTGGGCGACGTACCTTAGTACTTTGTGCTTAGTACTTTGTCTTCGGTTGCGATGCGCGTGATCGGATTCAAAGGCAAAGCATGGAGGCAACAGACTACTGAAAGAAATGGCTTCGGGATTCGGCAAGGAAGTCCGTTGGAAACGCATTTCAGCTTGGGCAAAATTTTTGGAGAAAGAAGGGTTGGTGCACCCGTCAGGGCTCAAACCTGCGGCCTTCTGATTCGAAGTCTTAAGCAGCGTGTCTAACCTGTCTACCACAGTAGAATTTTTTAGATTGCTTTATGTAGGCTTCAACACTATTTCACGTTTGACGGTGCTCCAACGAGGCTTACGTCCCAGCCCCAGACCGAGATTTTTGAAGTCTTTGTTTGTCACCTTTGCCCGGTAACGAAACTGATTGCCGTACTGATCAATCCTACGGGACTCTTTGTAGTGAAGTGAGATTGATATCACACATAAGGTGGGCAGCTTAGCCTTGCGTACTTTTGGGGATTACCACTAAGGTTGATCGGTATC
>DATFRK010000839.1:0-14455 GCA_035263325.1 Pyrinomonadaceae bacterium
AACTTCAACTTTCCCCGCTTCAACATAGACATGGCACTGGTGCGGGTCTACGAAAACGGTCAGCCAGTACGTCCCCAGAACTACTTCAGATGGTCCACCTCCGGTGTGAAAGACGGCGATCTGGTTTTTGTGATTGGCAACCCGGGTTCAACTTCGCGGCTAGATACAGTGGCCCACCTGGAACAACTCCGCGACACCAGCATTCCCATCATTCTGAGACTGCTCGAAAGACGGGAAGCAGTGCTCAAGAAGTACATGGCCCTTGGTGAGGAGCAAACGCGCCAGGCACAGAACGAACTCAACAGTGTGCAGAACAGTTTGAAGGTTTACCGCGGTCAACTTCAGGGACTTAAAGACAAGACTTTGATGGCCCGCAAGACCAAAGAGGAAGAGGCGCTGCGCAAGTCGATCGCGGCCAATCCGGACCGGCAAAAGATGTATGGCGACGCCTGGGATGCCATTGCCAAGGCCCATCACAATTTGCCCAGCTACATTAAAGAGCGCCGGATCTTTGAACAGGGGGCTGGTTTCAACAGCACGTTGTTTGGCTTCGCTCGGGCGTTAGTGCGGATGGCCACTGAAAGTGAAAAGCCCAACGCTGAGCGATTACCGGAGTTCACGGATGCTCGGCGCGCTTCGCTGGAAAACAGTCTTTATTCGCCGGCGCCGATTCACCTCGAGTTAGAAAAACTGCAGTTGACTGACTCGCTCGGTTTCATGGTCGAGCTACTGCCGGATCATCCGTTGGTGAAGCAAGTGATGGAAGGCAAGACTCCGGAAGCGCGAGCTGCGGAACTAATTAGTGGCACCAAGTTGGCGGACGTCGAGTACCGCAAAGAAGTGGCGAAGGGCGGAATGAAGGCCATCGAATCGTCGCCTGATCCGATGATTAAGCTGGCCCGGCTGATCGATCCTTTGGCTCGCGAGGTACGCAAACGTTACGAGAGTGAAGTCACCGGCGTGGAGCGAAGTAGCTACAGCAAGATCGCCCGGGCGCGTTTCGAAACAGAAGGCAACAAGCTGTATCCCGATGCGACGTTCACACTGAGACTCTCGTATGGCACCGTGAAGGGCTACCTGGAGAATGGCAAGAAGCTTGCGCCGTTCACCACGCTCGGAGGTTTGTTTAATCGCTCTGCCGCCTTCAAACAGGCATTCCCCTACAACCTTCCGCCGCGTTGGACTGAAAAGAAGTCAGCCATGGATTTGAGTACGCCGTTCAACTTCGTTTCCACGAACGACATCATTGGCGGCAACTCTGGTTCGCCGACAATCAATCAGAATGGCGAGTTGGTAGGCTTAATCTTTGACGGCAACATCCAGTCGCTAGTAGGCGATTTCATGTACGACGAGTCAGTGAATCGCGCGATCTCCGTCGATTCGCGCGGTATGCTGGAAGTGCTTCGAAGAGTATTCAACGCTGACCACATTGTGGCGGAGCTGACGGGAAGTTAGAGGCACTCAGCCCAAATAGAGAACCCTAAGCGGCAGCGACGGGCAGGTACGGTCATCACTACAATTGCTTGACCGTGTCTGCCCGTCGCTGCCGCTTAGGGTTCTCTACTGGTGACTAGCCTTTCTCCAGGCCGGCATACTTCTGCACGAGCTTCTTCTGACCGTAGCCAGGAAAACTTATCGTTAGCTTGATCGAATCGCCCGCTCCCTCGCGGCGCAACACCAGGCCGCGTCCATACTTGGAATGCTTGACGTAAGATCCGGGAATGAACTCTCCGGTGGCTGTACTGGCGCCCGCCTCAGCTTCCCTGGGTCTGGCTTCCTTCTGCCAACGATTCAGGTTGGCGGCGCTGCCTTGCGTCTGGCCCAGTTGTTGATTGCGCTGCTTGAAGAACTCGGCAATTGAATCAACGCTGTCGTAAGTCTTCCCGGCGTACTTCTTCTTTTCTTTAGGTGGACCACTCTCCTGATAGGCTGTTGGCGAGTGATGCTTGAACGAAAGCCACGATTTTCCCAGTGACAGATCCTCCAGCAGGTCGAGCGGCATCTCATTCAAAAACTGAGAAGGCTCCGCCGCTATTTCCTCTCCGTAGACGCGGCGCCTCATTGCATGCGTTACATAGAGGTGACGTTCGGCCCGGGTCATTGCGACGTACGCCAGTCTTCTTTCTTCTTCGATGTCGCCCTCGGCGGCTGAGCGCGAGTGGGGAAACACTCCGTCTTCCAGGCCAACGACGAATACGACCGGAAATTCCAGGCCCTTGGCGGAGTGCACGGTCATCAAGGTGACCGGAGCATCGCGTTTGTATTGATCCTGATCAGAAACCAGGGCGGAGTGGTCGATGAATTCTCGCAGCCCTTCGCTACCCAGGTCATCGTAATCAACCGCCGCGTTCACCAATTCCTGTAGATTCTCCAGCCGCGCCGACGCCTCGTTCGTCTTCTCTTCACGCAACGCAGTGTCGTAGCCCGTTTCCACGATTGCCGCGCGCACTACGTCCGACACCGGTGAGTCCGAGTGATCGGTAAAGTCTTCATCCACGCCCAGCTCACCACTGGCTGAGAGATTGGGATCTCCTGCCAGTTTGCCGAGGTGTAACACTACGCGGCGAAAATTCTTGAGCGCACTGATGGCCCGCGGCGAAAGGTTTTCCGGTTTTTCAATAACGTTCGCAATCGTTTCCCACCATGATAGGTCGTACTGCTTGGCGCGTCGCTCAAGCTCGTCGATAGTTTGCTTGCCGATACCGCGCGGCGGGCTGTTAATGATGCGTTGCAGAGCGATCGAGTCGTTTGGATTCAAAGCCAGCTTCAAGTAGGCGATGATGTCGCGCACTTCCATCCGTTCGTAGAAGGAGAAGCCGCCAACGATGTTGTAGGCCAGGCCGGCCCGGCGCATCGCTTCTTCAAACACACGCGACTGCGAATTTGTCCGGTACAGTACTGCTGCACGCAGATCAAATTGTTCTTTCCGGTGTTCAACTATTTTGCCGGCGACGAAACGAGCTTCGGCGTCAGCGTCCAATGCCTGGTAGTAACGAACTCGGTCGCCGCGCGGATTTGAGGTCCAAAGGTTTTTCCCTTTGCGCTGCTGGTTGTTTTTGACGACTGCACCGGCAACGTCGAGAATGGTTTGGGTCGAACGATAATTCTGTTCGAGGCGAATTGTCTTAGTCTCGGGGAAATGCTTCTCGAAATTGAGGATGTTGCTGATGTCCGCGCCGCGCCACTTGTAGATCGACTGGTCCTCGTCGCCTACGACGCAGATGTTCTGCTGCTTTTCCGTCAACAAACTAATCAACGAAAACTGCAGGGCATTGGTGTCCTGGTACTCATCGACCAGGATGTAGCGAAACTTCCGATTGTATTTTTCCCTGACGTCCGCGACATCCCGCAACAAGCGCACGGTCTTGATCAACAAATCGTCGAAGTCCAGCGCGTTATTGATGTGTAAGCGTTCTTCGTACGACTTGTACACCCGCGCGATGGCTGCCCGGCGGTCATCGACATACTCGGCTGCCGAGGCAAATGCGTCTGTATCTTCACCGCGGTTTTTGGCGGCACTGATAGCTGACTGGGTCGCGCGTGGTCCCAGGTACTTTTCGTCGTAACCCAGGTCCTTAATGCCTTGTTTGATCAGGCGCAGGGAATCATCTTGATCATAGATGGTGAAGGTACGGGTGTATTTGTCTTTTAGCTTTTCGATATCCTGGCGCAGGATGCGGACACAGAGACTGTGAAAAGTTGCCACCGTTGGCTGGCTGGAGAGTTCCTGCCCGCGCAACAGCTTTTGCACGCGTTGTCGCATCTCGTCAGCAGCTTTGTTGGTGAAGGTAACTGCCAGAATATTCCATGGCTGGACGCCCTTTTCAGAGATCAAATAGGCGATGCGGTGCGCGATCACTCGCGTCTTTCCGGAGCCGGCGCCTGCAAGAATCAACAGCGGCCCTTCGGTGGTTGTCACCGCCTCGCGCTGCTGTTCGTTTAATTGGGAAAGAAAATCCTCGGCCACTATTTGATTAGTCCTTGAATCGCTTTGAATTGTTCATGCTTTGAATCACGCATTAGTTCGAATAAGGCCAATTCCAAGGAAGAAGGAATGGCGCCGCTTAATTGCATCTTCTCGAGCGCGACTTTCTTGTCGTCTCGCTTGCGGGAAGTGATGCAGTCAGTGAGTAAGTGGACTTGAAAACCATTTGCGAGCAGATCATGGACTGTTTGATTAACGCAGATGTGGGTTTCCAATCCTGCGACTAACACTTGTTTGACCTGCGTTCTTTCCAGTTGGCCCTGAAAGGTTTGCGAACCACAAGAACTAAAAGTCGACTTCTCAATAATTTCAGTGTCCTCGGGCAGCACAGCTTTGATCTCGGCGGCGGTGTGGCCCAGGCCTTTGGGGTACTGTTCCGTAACCAGTACCGGCACGCGCAGCAAGGCCGAGCCCTTTACAGCAAGAACGGTTCGGGCGGCGGTTTGGTTGAAGTCGGCGATGCTGGCGCGAAAAGCCTCCTGCATGTCGATGATGAGGAGAGCCGACTGCTTGACTTCGAGCGTGTTTGGATGCGGCATTTGACTGATTACGAAAGAGGATTTAAGCACACGAATAGTGAGAGTACAAATGGACGAGGTGACACACTCCTGCGCTTTCTCGCAGGCCCGGTTCGCTGCTACAAACACCTCGCATCGAACCTGTCCGATGACACGGCCCGGCATGGTGCAACTTGCCTATTCCCCTAACATGATTGGCGCTGGGGATAAGTGACTTGCCTATTCAACCACCCTTCCCAACTGCGCAAGTATTGTGAGTTGAGTGGGCAAGTTGCAGAAGGCAAACACTAGGACTTTGAACGCAAGAACCGGATAGATTGATTCTTACTTCCGCTTTACGATCACCCCCAGATTCCTGATACTGGAGGTGACACAGGTGAATCTAGCATTGAAAATTCCGAGCGAAAACTCAGCGAACAACGGCGATGAATTCTGGCAGGCAGTGCTCGCCAAAGACGGGCGCTACGACGGTCAGTTTGTGTTCGCCGTCAGTTCGACCCATATCTACTGTCGACCATCTTGTCCTTCGCGACGACCACGACGCGATCGAGTGAGTTTCTTCTCGTTGCCGGAAGCTGCAGAACAGGCGGGCTTCCGTGCCTGCTTGCGTTGTCAACCGAAGCGCGCTCGAGTTGTCGATCCACAGATAGTCATGGTGCAGCAAGCCTGCCGTTTCCTGGATTCGAGCGATTCGGAAACTATGAAACTTGCTGACGTGGCCCGGCATGTTGGTGTCAGCCTATTTCACCTGCAGCGCACGTTCAAAAGCATCATGGGAATTAGCCCGCGACAGTACCTGGCGGCCCAACGGTTCGCTAACTTTAAGACGCGCGTCAAGGAGGGTGAGACAGTGACGAATGCACTTTACGATGCCGGATTCAATTCCAGCAGCCGCTTGTACGAACAGGCTGCGAGTGAACTCGGAATGACACCCGCAACCTACGGTCGCGGTGGAGAGGGAGCGAACATCAACTACACCATCACGGCCTCGCCGTTAGGACGTTTGTTGGTTGCGGTGACTGAGCGGGGGATTTGCGCGGTCAAGATGGGCGACAGCGATGCAAAACTAGAAAAGGATCTGAACCATGAATACCCGGCGGCAAAGATCAAACGTAACGATGCCGCTCTGCGTAGCACCGTGCAAACCGTCTTAAGTCACTTAACGAAGGAGCCTAAGCGAGAACTGCCACTTGATATTCGGGCGACGGCGTTTCAGCGTCAGGTCTGGGAAAAGTTACGCTCAATACCTTACGGGAAGACATTGTCATACGGTGCAGTTGCTAAAGCCCTGGGGAATCCGGGAGCCGTGCGAGCTGTAGGACGCGCCTGCGCAACGAACCCGGTGGCACTCGTCATTCCGTGTCATCGAGTTGTGCGTGAGGATGAGAGTTTGGGTGGCTACCGTTGGGGTCTGGATCGAAAGCGTAAGTTACTCGAGCGGGAGCGCGAGTCTAAATAAAGCGATGGGGAGAAGGGGGACGGGGCGAAGCGGGGATGCCCCATCCCCCCGTCACCGCTTCTCCCCGTCGCCCCGTCCCCGTCTCCTCATACCTGCACCAAAGTACAAGTCCACGGAACCAACGTACAATTTTCAAACCTCCTGACACCGAGTACTCTCCTACCTGTGAGCGGACTGCAAGAAAAAAGAGGGTTAAACAGGAAAACCTTCTGAGCGGCCTTTTTGCGGGGGGACTTGCGCGTTAATTGATAGGGGGCTATGCGGCGTCGAATCCCGATCTTGAGTGTCAGCGGTTACAAGACGACGCCCGGCCCCCAACTTTTTGGAGAAATTTCATGAACAAGCTTTTCGTTATCTTGCTGGTTTTTATCGCATCAGTGATCACCGTCTCAGCGCAGACGGAAACATCTCTCAAACAACACTTCGAAGGTAAGACAGTTAAGTTGCGGATCGACATGCCCGCGTCAGAGGGCGTGAATATCTATCCCGAGCGCGGCCTGGCGATGGACTACAACCAGTATGCCGATCGCCTGAAGCAGAACGGCGCCTCGGTTCACAAGGGAGACGAGGTCGTAATCACAAGAGTTAAAGTGAAGAACAACGATGTCGAGGTGCAACTGGGAAATGAAGCTCAGGCAGGCAGTCGCTTCAACGTGCATTTCAAGCGCCTGGAATCATTCCTCTTGACGCCCGAATCTTTGATGGACGCGTTACGACGGTATGTAGACTTTTCTGAGATTAACGAGGGCGCGTTATCGATGGCTCAGGACTCGAGTTATGGAAATGCCTTCGTGCGGCCCGGAGTGGTGCATTTGGCAGCGCCGAGCACGTACCTGCAGGAAGGCCTAAGCACGAGTGAGGTAGTGCGCTTGTTAGGTGAACCGACAACGATTTCTGAACGGCAAGCAGAAGGGTCGATGGTCAAGACTTACGAATTCACTCGCGGCGAAGGTCGAGTATTGGTGGCTGATTTTAAAGGCGACAAACTGGTGGGTTCCAGAACAGAAATGCGCGGTGCTAGTGCAAACAGCGGTTACTAAACCAACATCACCAAATTAAAGGATGAGCGGCATGTGTGGTCCCAATCCATGCATGCCGTTTTCATTTTTCTTAAAGAACAACTACTCAACCGTCACTGACTTGGCCAGGTTCCTGGGCTGGTCCACATCACAACCGCGGCGCACGGCAATGTGATAGGCGAGCAGTTGCAAAGGAATGATCGAGAGGATTGGTGTCAGCAGATCGCTCGCGTGCGGCATTGGAATCACGTAGTCAGAAACCATAGACGACATCGTATCGCCTTCCGTCAGCACTGAAATCACAATTCCTTCTCGCGCCTTTACCTCGACAATGTTCGAGTGCGTCTTTTCATAACGCAGTTCGGAGGCTCGATTTCCTTCTTCTCGTGTATTAATGAAGAGGACGGGTAATCGTTCATCGATTAGCGCGTTTGGCCCATGCTTCATCTCGCCGGCCGGATAGCCTTCGGCATGAATGTAGGAGATCTCTTTCAGCTTTAGTGCGCCTTCCAGGGCTACGGGGAAATTGATGCCCCGGCCGAGGTAAAGAAAATCCGTTGCCCGAAAGAACTCTTTCGACAGTTCTTCAATTCCGTCCGACTCGTTGAGTAAGTGTTCGAGTTTGACTGGTAACTCAGCCAACTCCTGGGCGTGATAACGGGCTTCCTCGGTGGTCAAGACGCCACGCAGTTGCCCGAGGTAAAGACCCAACAGGTAAAGAGCGATCATCTGAGCGGTGAACGCCTTCGTCGACGCGACGCCAATTTCTGGCCCGGCATGGGTCAACACCGTTCCGTCAGCTTCGCGCATGATCATCGATCCTTGCACGTTGCAGATCGCGAGTACCTTGGCGCCTAGATCCTTGGCTTCCCGGAGCGCCGCAATCGTGTCCGCCGTCTCACCCGATTGCGAGATGACCAGCAGCAGCGAGTCTTCATCCATCACCGGATTGCGGTAGCGAAACTCCGAGGCGTAGTCGACGTCCACGGGAATCCGTGCCAATTGCTCGATCATGTACTTGCCCGCCAGCCCCGCGTGCCAGGACGTGCCGCAGGCGGCAATCTTGATCGAGGTGAAGCGTTTGAAGTCAGCTTCCGTGATGTTGTTCATCTCATCAAGAAAGACCTGGCCGCTATCGAGTGAAATGCGGCCCTGAACAGTATCGCGCACCGACCGCGGCTGTTCGTAGATCTCCTTCAACATGAAATGCTTGAAGCCGCCTTTTTCCGCCATGATCGGGTCCCAGGTAATGCGCTGGACCGAAGGCTGCACCGAGTTCCCTTCAAAATCGGTGACGCGCACTGCGTCTTTGTTGATGACCGCGATTTCGCCGTCACCGAGGAAGAAAACGTCGCGTGTGTGTTGCAGAATGGGCGGAATGTCTGAGGCAACAAAGAATTCTCGATCGCCCAGGCCAATCACCACTGGAGGTCCCTGGCGCACGGCGATGATCGTGTCCGGTTCGTCGGCGTTGATAATTGAGAGCGCAAAGATACCGCGCAGTTCGGAAACCGTGGACCGGACAGCTTGCTCGAAATTCTGATCGTGCTTGAGGTACTCCTCAATCAGGTGAGCGATAATTTCCGTATCCGTTTCAGTGACAAACCGGTGGTCTGATTTGCGGAGGCGCTCTTTCAGCTGCAGGTAGTTCTCGATGATACCGTTATGGACCACCACCACTCGGCCGGTGCAGTCGCGATGGGGGTGGGCATTCTCCTCAGTCGGTCGACCGTGTGTGGCCCAACGAGTGTGCCCGATGCCGTAAGTGCCATCGAGTGGACTCAGACGGATAGCCTCTTCAAGGTTGCGCAGTTTGCCTTCGGCGCGCCGTATTTCCAGATCGTGATCTTCATTGACGACGGCGATTCCCGCCGAGTCGTAGCCGCGGTACTCAAGCTTACGCAGACCCTCGATGATCAGCGGCACCACTTGTTTGTTTCCAACGTAGCCAACTATGCCACACATGTCTTGTCGTTAACTCCCAACTATTCAGACTTCTTCAGTTTCTTCTTGACGACCGCCGGTACTCCAGCGACCAGTGAATCTGGCGGTACGTCCCTGGTTACAACCGAACCGGCCCCCGTAACTGAACCGGCTCCAACCGTGACTGGAGCTACCAGCATCGTATCCGACCCGATCTTAACACCATCCTCTATGACCGTTTGGTTCTTGCGCACACCGTCGTAGTTACAAGTTACGGTACCGGCGCCGATGTTCGTCTTCTCACCAATAGTCGCATCGCCAAGGTAACTGAGATGCATTGCCTTAGTGCCGCGGCCGAGGCGAGATTTCTTTACCTCGACAAAGTTCCCAACTGTCGCGCCCTCGTCTATCTTCGCGTTCATGCGCAAATGTGCAAACGGACCGATTGAGCTGTTCCCGGCGATTTCTGAATCGACGACGATCGAGTGATCGTTGATCGTTACGTTATCGCCCAAGCGGGAGTTAGTGATACGCGCCCCAGACCGAATTACACAACCGTCGCCAATGAACGATTTACCTTCAATCGATACGTCGGGATAGATAATACAGTCTGAGCCAAGCTCGGCTTCGGCGCTAATGTAGGCGTGTGAAGGGTCGATGAAAGTTACTCCACGTTCAAGCATCAGCGTGCGAATGGTGCTGCGCCGCAGGAGATTTTCAAACTCCGCCAGATCAGCTCGCGTATTGATGCCCGAAACCTCGCGGGCGTCAGTGTGTAGAAAAACACTGACCTTGCCACCGTCGGACATGAGAATGGCCGGAACGTCGGTCAGGTAATACTCGCCCTGTTCATTGACCGGTTCGACTTTACGCAAGGCAGCGAAGAGCTT
The DNA here is from genome assembly GCA_035263325.1 of Pyrinomonadaceae bacterium. Classification (GTDB taxonomy): domain Bacteria; phylum Acidobacteriota; class Blastocatellia; order Pyrinomonadales; family Pyrinomonadaceae; genus PSRF01. The sequence continues at coordinate 9,795 of DATFRK010000839.1, forward strand.
CTTGGTGTCGAAGCAGTAGAGCCCGGCGTTTATCTCGCGAGTTTGTCGTTGTTCCGGGGTCGCATCTTTTTGCTCGACAATCTCCACGAATTGATTCTCTTCGTTCCGTATTACCCGGCCGTAACCAGTCGGGTTCTCAAGTCGCACACTCAGTAAAGTGCAGTCCGCACCGGAGGCACGATGGTGCTCCACCAGCTTGTTGAGCGTTTCCAGGCGAATCATTGGCACGTCGCCGGACAGTACCAGTAGCAAGGAATTCGAATTTTCTAGTTGCGTACGAGCAGCCTCGACCGCGTCTCCGGTGCCGCGCTGTTGCGCTTGCAGGGCAAAGCTGGCCAGATCGCCAACTTCGGTGCGAACCGCCTGCTCAACCTGTTCGGCTTGATGGCCCACTACTACGAGGATTGACTTCGGCCCCAGCGCCTTGGCAGCCCGGCAAACGTGAGCGATTAGTGGGGAACCCCCAAGTTCGTGGAGGACCTTGGCACGTCTGGACTTCATTCTAGTGCCCAGACCAGCGGCCATGATGAGTACTTCAAGGGGCTTAGGTTGTGCGTCCAAGAAAAATTGCTCCAGGGAAGTTGCTAAACTGAGACGGTCGCGCGATCAAGCGCACGCTGCCGGCATTCCACCACCACTTCAGCCAACCGCTCGGAGTTGTGCCGCACTTTTTCTCCCTCATAGAGGAGATCGGCGCGAATGACCTCGGTGGTTTGATCAATGGCCTCATCTATTTCTTCATCGATACCGATCTGGAAGGCGTGGTCGGCGGCGTAGCGCTCAGTTTGCTCCTGACTAATCGGCGTGCTGTTCACCACCACAAAGTCAAAGTGGATTTCCGGTGCGTAGGTCTTCACCGTCTCCAGATGTTGCCGGGCGTTGTAGCCATCAGTTTCACCGGGTTGCGTCATCAGGTTGTTGATAAAGATCTTTGTTGCCTGACTCTCGCCAATGGCCCGCGCCACTTGAGCTACCAGCAAATTCGGTAAGATACTTGTGTAAAGCGAACCTGGCCCAACAGTAATCACATCCGCCGCGCGAATCGCCTGCAAGACCTGGGGCAACGGCAAACACTGTTCCGGTTCAAGGCGCAGGCGACGAATCGGCACCCGCGACGCCGTTATCTGAGTCTCACCTCTAACTATTTTGCCATCGTCAAGCTCGGCCACCAGTCGCACGTCGCTGATGGTGGCGGGATAGATATGGCCCTTACTTGCCAAAACTTCCGAAGATAGTCTGATCGCTTCGGTGAAGTCACCAGTCACTTCTGTCAAGGCGGCCAGAAAGAGGTTCCCAAAACTATGACCACCGAGTTCGCCTTCACCGCGGAAACGATAACGAAAGAGGCGTGAGAGGAGACTGGAGTCCTCCGACAGCGCAATCATGCAGTTTCGAATATCGCCCGGCGGGAGCATCTGCAACTCTTCGCGCAGGCGGCCGGAACTGCCACCGTCATCAGATACAGTCACAATAGCCGAGAGATTCTCGATCCAGAGGCTACCGGATTCTTTGCCCACCAATCTCTTGAGGCCCGCAAGTAGCGTTGAGAGACCTGTGCCCCCGCCCATCGCGACCAAATTCTGACCGCCGTTTGTTGAATGGTTAGTCAACTAAGACTCCTGTGCGGAAGACATTACTATAGCGATTGCGATTGACGAATCATAACTCAAAGATGACCTTCAATCTGGCAAACAATAGGTAGTGACCTCGATCAAAAGTTTTCAACTAATGATCGGGTTAGGAAGGGTGGCTGAAGATGAGCCGATCAAAATCGGGGTCGTTTCGCAGTGGGTTCAAGTCGTGATCGTGTTGAGCACGGACGCGAAGGTTTGGTTGCAGATCGAGAGCCTTCTGCAACGACTCGAGAGCGAGGTCAATAGATCCTAACCGGGCCCTGGTAGCTGCCAGCCCGTAATGAATATGCGCGGCTTCAGGTTCTCGCTTCAGGGCTCGCTCAAACATCTCCTGGGCGGCAACGTATTCTCCTCTGTTTAGTTCAATGACACCGCGGTCATAGAGCGAATCGGCGTCGCGAGGCAGCATGCTTTCCGTACGTAGGCGGGATTCAGCAATTGCCAGGTACGTCCGGGCGCGAGCCGCGACTTCTGAGACCTGGGAGTACTTATCCAGCAGAATTCGGAACTGGTTACGGGCCTCCGCGAAACGGCCCCGCGAGAACTCCTTGTGAGCGCGTTCGAAGGCCACCAGGGCAGCTGATTCATCCTGTGTAGGTTGGCGTGGGGGAGGAGGGGGAGTGACCGGAGTGGGTCTGACTGCCCTCACTGCCGCCAGCTTCTGCGTCTTTTTGACTCCAGAAACCGCAACCTTTTTGGGTTGACTGAGCGGAGTACGTCGTTGTGAGGTCTTCGCCGGTGCCTTCTTGGCAACTTTGGCTGCCTTCTTAGCGACGACCTTCTTGGTTGTTTTGGTTGCAGTCTTCGCTTTGGCTTTACGCGGTGCCGCCTTCACTCCACTTGCACGCTTGGCCTTAGGTCTTGAGGAGTTTGCTTTTACTGCTTGCTTGGCGGTTTTTGCAGACGCCCGCTTTGCTGTTGAACGCGCGGTGGATCGTCGCAAGCCCTTTGTGAGACTGCTACTCATGTGCGGATTCTCAAAAGGCTGCTCAGCTGTCGTGAGCAGCCGCAGAATGGCGCGAAGCTTACCACAGAACCCCTATTAAATCAACGAGCACAAGTATTTGCGGGAACTCAGGAGCAGTCCTAGCCACGCTAAAACGGATTTAACTAACAACAATGAAAAACACTTGAAGGTCAATGTTGGCTATGTTAAAGTGCCTTTCAGCTTCGCGAGGTTGGTTTTACCTTGTTGAGAAGCTTCGACCTGACGAAGAACCTCTTTTAGATTCAAGCTTTGCAACGAAGAAGGCTGACGTTTCGGGTTCACCCTCCGAACAAACTTCCCGCCCCTTCTCTGAAAAGAGTCGACATCCCATGGCAGATACCCCAATCCTGTTGCGCGAGCAACAATACCACCAGATCAAGGCAGTCTTGGCGCGCCTTCGTATGGACTCATCTGCAAAAGTGGTCTTTCTGGTGGACAAAGACGGCCAAGAGATCGCTTCGCTTGGCGAAGTGGGAAATCTTGACACAACGAGCCTCGCGTCTCTGGCAGCTGGAAACGTGGCCGCGACCGGAGGCATGGCTCAACTAATCGGGGAGAAGGAGTTTCCCACCCTCTCGCACGAGGGGCAAAAGGAGAGCATCCACATTTCCGTAATCGGCAGGCTACTCCTGGTGGTGGTGTTCGATGATCGTTCAAGCCTGGGGCTGGTGAAGCTCAGAAGTAAGCAAATCTCTCACCAGCTTGCGAAGTTATTTGAGGAAATTGAGAAAGCGGACTTTGACGATCTCGATTCGCCTTTTGCGGAGATCACAGACGAGGATATCGACAGTCTTTTCAGTTAAACGAACACGGCCATGACCTTTATTAACTACGCTTCGAGAGAGATTAACTGCAAGATCGTCTACTACGGCCCCGGCCTCTGTGGCAAGACCACCAACTTGCAGTACATATTCGATTCCACAGCGCCACAGGCTCGCGGCAAACTAATCAGCCTGGCGACTGAGACTGACCGCACTCTCTTCTTCGACTTCATGCCCCTCGAACTGGGTACCGTAAGAGGATTCAAGACCCGCTTTCACCTGTACACGGTTCCTGGCCAGGTCTTCTACGATGCCTCGCGTAAACTCATTTTGAAGGGTGTTGATGGCGTAGTCTTTGTCGCCGATTCCCAGGAAGAGCGGATGGATGCAAATATTGAGTCGCTCTACAACCTGGAGGAGAACTTGAAATCACAGGGCTATGATCTGATGAAGATCCCGTATGTGCTTCAACTCAACAAACGCGACCTCTCCAATATCATTCCAGCTGAGGATCTGGCGGCCGAGTTACAGCGAAAAGGTGAGCCGGTGGTTGAGGCCGTAGCGGCTACAGGAGCGGGAGTTTTCGATACGTTGAAGGCGGTTGCGAAACAGGTTCTCACCGAGTTGCGGAAGAGCTAGTCGAGAGACTTCAGCATTAAAAGGCCGTCCCCACCATTTGAATAATATTTCGGCAGTCGCTGGGTTACGGAATAGCCCAGGCCTTCATAGAGTTGCTGTGCGGGCAGGTTCAGTGCTCTAACTTCCAGTCTTACCAAGCGCACATTTCGCTTACGAAATCCATCTTCAACCTGCGCCATCAGTCTGGTCGCGAGATTGCGACGGCGATGTTCGGGAGACACGCCGACGGTGGTCACGTGTCCGGTGTGGTCGGGTTCGACCAGTCCGATAACAAAACCTACCATCACACCACCTGAAGTTACGGCGCGGTACGAAACCGATTCCGGAGCAGTCAGCAGATAGTCAAAGGTCTCGCGGCTGTAAGCCTCGCCATCGATGAAGCACCTTTGATCTAAACGCCAGCATTCGTCGAGTTGGGAGACGGTGAGCGGCCTGACGTCGTATCGCTGATTCCACGAGGGAGTGACAGTCTTTTCCCGCTTCGGCGAATCGTAAGCAGGCTCTTCCGATTGCGACCACCAGCGAGAACGGAATTTCTTTAGCACAGCCATGACGCGATTAATTTTGCACCGGGGGAGTCGGGTTTAGTTTACACCAACTCGTTTTTTATACCGCCTACAGAATCAACATGCAATCCCC
>DATFRK010000840.1:0-10040 GCA_035263325.1 Pyrinomonadaceae bacterium
GGCGCGTGAAGTCTCAACTAGCTGCGGCTATCTGCGGCCAACTCAACTAGCGGCGGTCAAACCTGATAACTCAGCTATCGGGCGCTTGAGCGAGACCATTCAACTAAACTGGCTAAAATCCAAATCTGTGTAATCTGCGTAATCTGTGAATGAAACTGCTTAGCGCGGTAACTCCCTCGGTCGGGGTGGCGGTGGATTCTCCTGTTCACCGGTGGATTGACCCGTTTGTGATAACACTTCTTTGATCGCACCAACACTAGAGAGCATCGCCGATGTCTCTACCGGCATGAAGATCACCTTGGAGTTGTTGGTGCGGGTCATGTCGCGCAGACTCTCGATGTAGCGAGTCGTGATCAAATATTGCGCGGGGTTTCCGTGTTCATGCATCGCGTCTGCCACGCGCCCGATTGCTTCCGCCTCCGCTTCGGCGTTACGCAGTCGGGCCTGGGCCGCACCTTCGGCAGCCAGGATCGCTGACTGCTTTTCACCTTCAGCGCGTGTAACGGCAGCTTGCTTCTCGCCCTCGGCCCGCGTGATTGCTGCCTGGCGATCACCTTCAGCTTGTAACACGAGCGCGCGCCGGTTGCGTTCCGCGGTCATCTGCTTCTCCATCGTGATGCGCACATCTTCCGGCGGGTTGATGTTCTTGACATCGACGCGAGTGACTTTGACGCCCCATTTGTCAGTTGCTTCATCAAGAATGAGACGCAGCTTCGCATTGATCTGATCGCGTTGAGACAAGGTGTGGTCCAGGTCCATGTCACCCATGACCGCACGCATGCCGGTGATCGTCAACTGCACGATGCCACCCACGAGATCGTTCATCTCATAGACTGCCTTCACCGGATCAGTGATTTGCCAGTAAACCACGGAGTCGACGTGAATGGTGACGTTGTCACGAGTGATGACTGGCTGCGGCGGTAGGTCGATATATTGTTCGCGCAGATCAATCTGGGTTAGGCCGGGCCGGGTGTTGGTCCAGTAAACAGCGCGGGGTCGGTCAAAAAAAGGCCACAGGACATTCAAGCCGCTGTTGGCAACCTTTTCAAAACGACCAAGTCGTTCAACCAGCATGACCGTGGCTTGCGGCACGATTCTGATCGTTTTTACTCCGACAATCAGAGCCACAATAACGAATAAGAAGACGAGGAAAAAGAACAGCGCAGCTAAGGGCTCCATATTCGACTCTCCTAATGAAGACGAATTGCAAACCTATCTTGGGGGCGCACTATATCGGATCGCAATCCACGCAGTACAGCGAGCGGTAGCGATCTGGTAATTACCTCCACTCAGCCCTAGATCGTGGACGACCTTAGACGAGCTGGGCGAGCATGGCCGGCGGACGCCAACCGCCAACCGCCTCTTCCACAATCGCTGCTGCTGCCAGGACCATCTCTTCCGCAAATGGACGCCCAACTATCTGTACGCCAATGGGCAAACCGTTGTTCGCTATAGCCACGGGCACCGTAACCACCGGTAAATCGAAGACATTGAAAGTCTGGGCGTAACTGAACGCACGAAACACATTCATAGTTTGGCCAGCCACTGACACTTTCAGCGTATCGTGTTCGTAGGCTCCGGTGGCGCCGACTGGCGCGACAATCAGTGGCGTTGTCTCCAACCATCCAAGCAACTGCGCCCGCAGTCGATCACGCTCCATCCAGAAGGCGATGTACTCATCGAGTGGCGCGGTTGGCGTGTTGTCTGCATTGGCGAGTCTCCAACTCACAAATGATCCGGCTTCAGACTCCCGACCCGCATAGACTTTGCGCAGTTGGACCACGGACGCTCGCGAAAACAGTTTCAACCACAGATCATGACCAAACTCCAGGTGCGGCGGACGAACGTCGGAAACTAACAAACCTGCTTCAGCGAGGGCCCGGGCAGCGATCACCACAGCTCCGGCAGTCTCTTCATCGACCGTCGCAATGCCATCGTCAACAAACGCGGCAACGCGTACTCCTTTTAGCTCTGGTAACGCACTTGCTGATTTGATTTGCGCCAGCACCTGAAACATCTGCCGGAGGTCTGACACACAGCGGGCCAAAGGTCCAATCACCGCGCCCAGTGAATATGGTCCACTGCTGCGCGGAAACTGCCCTTCACCAGGCACGCGTCCGGTCCCAGGCTTCAGACCAGCGACACCACAGAAGTGCGCGGGAATCCGAATTGAGCCGGCCAGGTCACTGCCCAAACCCGCAGGTGACATACAGGTTGAGATGGCCACGGCTTCGCCGCCACTCGAACCGCCGGGCGTATAGCGAGTGTTATGGGGATTGTTGGTCCGGCCGAATACGGGGTTGTCGGCCGTGTAGTCCATCGCCATTTCGGCAGCGTTTGTTTTGCCCAAAACAATCGCGCCGGCAGTTTTGAGTAGCGCCACGGCCGGCGCGTCTCGTTCCGGGATGAAATCAGCCCGAATCGGCGAACCACTGGTGGAGCGCAGACCGGCGGTCTCAATCGTGTCCTTGATCGTAACGGGTAGGCCATGCAGTTGGCCCAGGTCGTCGCCTCGCATCACCGCCGCTTCCGCCGCCTTGGCCCGATCCAGGGCGTCCGGCGCCAGGGTTACAACTGCATTGAGTTGCGGATTCAGCCTGGCGATCTGTTCCAGATGAGCCTCGACTAGTTCAACTGGTGAGACCGCACGACTTCGCACCAGGGAGGCAAGCTTTGTTAGTGGCTGTGTAATGAGATCATTCATGCTTTCGCGTCCAGTTGTGCATTTTGCTCACTTCTCAATATAATTTGTTTGCTCTGCGAAAACTCATTAACAACCTGCCAAATCTGAATCGACTGGCCCCGATCTGTAAGTTTAGCGGCAAAGGAGTAAATTCTTGGCTATCCGTTTGAGCAAGACGTTTATCTTGCGCAAGCTGCACCAGCTTTCCGGCATTGTTCCCCTGGGAGTATTTCTTCTCGAGCATTTTTACACCAACTCAAAAGCTCTGAGTGGGGCGCAAACTTTTAACGACGCTGTAAAAGACTTACAGTCGATCCCGTACATTGTACTAGTAGAAACCGTCGGCATCTTCATTCCGTTGATCTATCACGCGGTTTACGGCCTGGTGATTACGATGGAGGCGCGGCCCAACAACCTCGCCTATCCCTATCCGCGAAACTGGTTCTACCTGGTCCAGCGGATTACCGGCGTCATTCTCTTCTTCTTCATTACTTTCCATGTGCTCAATTTCCGCTTTGGTTTGATTCCCCACCTGAATACTGTTTCGGTGGCGCACCATCCAGAGCAGGCGTTTGATATCGTGGCCGGCGAGTTCAGCATCGTCTGGGTATTCCTGCTTTACGTGGTGGGTATTACGGCGACAGTCTGGCATTTGGCAAATGGTCTCTGGCTGTTCCTGGTTGACTGGGGCATCACTATTGGTGAACGAGCGCAGCGTTTGACAGGTTATGCCTGCATTGGCATCGGAGTGGTATTGCTACTGGTAGGCATCAACGCCGCGGTCGCCTTCATACGTCCCGGCGGTTTATTAGGAGGCATTCTCTAATAATGGCAAGCAATGGTGTGAAGATTGCGATTGTCGGGGGCGGTCTTGCCGGTTTAGCAGCGGCCATGAAGATAGCCGAAACTGGTATTGCCGTGGACCTTTTCTCGGTGGTCCCGGTGAAACGCTCGCATTCCGTTTGTGCCCAGGGCGGCATTAACGGCGCCGTCAATACCAAAGGCGAAGGTGATTCCACCTGGGAACATTTCGACGACACTGTTTACGGCGGTGACTTTCTCGCTAACCAACCGCCCGCCAAGGCCATGTGCGAAATGGCTCCATCGATCATCTACCTTTTCGATCGGATGGGTGTTCCCTTCTCTCGCACTGGTGAAGGACTCCTTGATTTCCGTCGTTTCGGCGGCACCAAGCATCACCGCACAGCGTTCGCAGGCGCTTCCACGGGCCAACAATTGCTTTATGCCCTCGACGAACAAGTGCGACGTTATGAGGCGTCCGGCAAGGTAAGGAAATTTGAACACTGGGAGATGCTCTCCCTGATTCTGGATGATCACCAGGTTTGCCGCGGCCTCATCGCAATGAACCTGCAGACACTTGAGTTGAAAGCGTTCCCAGCCGACGCTGTCATCATCGCTACCGGTGGACCAGGTCTGATCTTTGGTAAGTCCACCAACTCAATGGTCTGCACCGGCAGCGCAGTTTCAGCCTGCTACCAACAGGGCGCAAAGTATGCGAATGGCGAGTTCATCCAGGTCCACCCCACGTCGATTCCCGGTGAAGATAAGTTGCGCTTGATGTCGGAATCGGCTCGCGGTGAAGGTGGACGAGTCTGGGTGCCGGAAAAACCTGGCGATACGAGGTCGCCTTCCCAAATACCCGAGAATGAACGGTGGTACTTCCTCGAAGAGAAGTATCCCGCCTATGGCAACCTGGTGCCACGCGACATTGCTACCCGTGAGATCTTTCAAGTCTGTATCGAAGGAAGGGGTGTCGGTGGTCAGAACCAGGTCTACCTGGATCTGACGCATATCCCGGCCGAGACCCTGGACCGCAAACTGGGCGCAATTTTAGAGATCTACGAGATGTTTGTCGGCGATGACCCGCGGCACGTACCAATGCGCATCTTTCCGGGCGTTCACTATTCAATGGGTGGGCTCTGGGTTGATTTCAATCAGCGCACGAACATGCCCGGACTACTGGCGGCAGGCGAATGTGACTATTCAATCCACGGCGCTAATCGCCTCGGCGCAAACTCGCTCGTCAGCTGCGTCTTTGGCGGATTCATTGCCGCTCCCGCCGCCATTGAGTTTGCCAAGAATGTCGATCGTAACGGCACTGACAGCTCCCGCATCTACGATCAGGAGTTGAAGCTGCAGCAGGAGATTAACGAGAAGCTCATCAAGCAGAGCGGCAACGAGAATCAATACGTGCTGCACCAGGAAATGGGCAAGTGGATGACTGACAACGTCACGGTCGTACGCTACAACGACAAACTCAAAGCGACCGACGATAAACTGCAGGAGCTGATGGATCGCTACAAACACATTTCCATAAACGATTCCAATCTCTGGGCCACGATGGCGTTACCGCATGCCCGGCATCTCGCCAACATGCTCGAACTGGCGCGCGTCATTACTCTCGGAGCCCTGAATCGCAACGAGTCACGCGGGGCACATTACAAGCCGGAGTTTCCCGACCGTGACGATGAGCACTTCCTGAAGACGACTATTGCGGAATACTCCGGAGAAGGACCGGTGTTCTCTTACGACCCGGTTGATATTTCGTTGATTGCGCCGCGCAAGCGCGACTACAGCAAAGGCAAGAAAGAAACCGCCAAGGCTTAAGGCACGAGTAGACCAAGGAGACCTGGATGGCGTCATCGCACACGCAAACGCGCGTTCCTCCAAAAACTGTCGAGATCCACATTCGCCGACGTGCTAACCCCGATTCACCGCAGTACTGGGAAGTGTTCGAAATCCCGTACCGGCCAAATCTCAACATCATTTCGTGCCTGATGGAAATTCAAAAGAACCCGGTCACTAAGTCCGGGCAAGCCACCACTCCGCCCGTCTGGCAGATGAACTGTCTCGAGCAGGTGTGCGGCATTTGCACCATGATCGTAAACGGTCGCGCCCGCCAATCCTGTTCAGCCTTGATCGATAACCTGGAACAGCCGATCAAACTCGAACCCATGGCGAAGTTTCCCAACATTCGCGACCTGGTAGTCGATCGCTCACAGATGTTCGATCACCTGAAACGGGTTCACGCCTGGATCGAATTGGATGGCACTTACGATCTTGGACCAGGCCCGCGCATGTCGCAGGACGAAGTACAGGAGCGTTACGCTTACTCGCGTTGTATGACTTGCGGTTGTTGCCTGGAAGCATGCCCGCAATACGACGAAGACCACTACATTGGTCCGCAAGCGATCGGCCAGGTGCGCCTCTTCAACATGCATCCGACTGGCAAATCGACCCGGGATGAACGTCTCGAAGGCATCATGGGTGATGATGGCATTACCAACTGTGGTAACGCGCAAAACTGCGTCAAGGCTTGTCCGATGGGTATCCCGTTAACCAAGGCAATCTACGAAGAGAACCGGGAAACTGTCATCCACGGATTGTTGGGCTGGTTGAAGCGGTAGCGCAGTGCGGTCAGTTTCGCCCGGGACCTTACTTAATCTTCTTCCTCACTGGCACCGTTCGTAGGCATGTGCTTCTCAAAGCCGATATAGATGCGCGCGTTTGCCACTCGCGCCAGTTCGCGCAGTGTATCCAACTCGCGCAAACGCAGTAGCGCCGGATGCGAAGTGTAAGCCTCTGCGGCTTGCGCCCGTTCGCGTAGCGCCAGGATGTCTGCCTCGGTTTGAATGCGCTGGGCCTCGGCGTCTGCTTGGGCTCTTAACCTTTGTGCGGCTGCTTGTACTTCCGCTTCCCGGCGCTGAGTTTCGCTGCGCGACTCGGCTTCCAATCGTTGCGTTTCAGCCTTGGTGCGAGCTTCCACCAACTGCACTTCACTCATTCGTTCAGCGGCCAACACTCGATTCATGATCTCCTGCAAGTTGCCGGGAAACATCAGGTCTTTGACGTCTGCCCGCAAGATGGCCACGCCATAAGCCGTTGCCGTCTCTTTAACGTCACGCAAAATATCTTCGCTAAGTTGATTCCGGTTGGTAAGAATCTCTTCCAGGGTCATGGAAGCAAGGGACCGCCGCGCAGCCAACTGGACGTCGCCGTAGATGCGATCGCTATAACTCTCCACTTCGTGCAACGCGGCCTGCGGATCCCGCACGCGGAATTGCACAATGATGCTGACGCGAATCGCCACCTTGTCGGAGGTGAGAATCTCCTGTCCTTTAATAGTAAGGTCGCGCTCGCGCACATCGACCAGGGCCACTTCGATCTTCGGAAGCCTGCGTCGCCAGGACTCGGGGAGTCGACGTTCCCAAAACTTCAGCTTTGGAAACTCGTATCTGCCGGCTTCCAGTATTTTGACCAGCACTCCATCTTCATACCAGAGTCCCCGGTGAGTGTCTTTGATGATGATGTCTTTCACTTGCGCCATGAGGTTTTGCTTTGTCACAGGAATTTGCGGCTCCGAAGCCACATTGATGTGGAGAACGAATTTTCAGATGGGTGTCTGCCGAGCCGTATTCGCATTGAGCGGCGGCAGAACCTGAAGGCCATTCGCTCCTAACGTTGCCGGAGCCTAGCGCGATTATACACGCGAGCGAACGGTACAAATCAAACCCGGTACTAAGTTTCCTCTACGCCAGAGAGTTCTGGAAGGCGATTGGACCAGTTCCAGAAACGCCGGCGCGAGCGAACAAAAAACACTGGAATTTAGTTGGACCACTTCCAGGAATGTTCCCCGAAGAATTCCTGACCTACAAAACTCTGGCATTCACGCTTAGTCTCGCAAAGTCATTGACTTATCAAACGATCAGGCATAAGGTTCTCAAACCCCAAATTCGTCTCTCGTTGGTAAGAGCGAATCAAACCACCTCAAGGTCGCGAAGTCGAGAAAGAGCGGTGTTTGCGTTAGTACGTTCCAGCGCAGCATTATTGCTAACAACCGCGCTCGTGATCTGGCTCCCAAACTCACTCACAAAAGCATTGAGTCTCAATCAGCCATTCGAGACTAGTTGCCTTGCTCAAAAAAAGTTGTCTGCTACACCTGAGCAAAACAAGATCGACTCGCAGTTACTCTTTGCGATCGATCAAATGCGAGGAGACAAAGGTGCACCGGCCGAAGAGATCAAACTCCGCAAGGACAGCAAAGGTCGAGTCCTCGTAGATGTTCGCGCCTCCGTCACCAAGAAGCTTCTCGCTCGGATCAAAAACTTTGGTGGAAAGGTTATCTCCTCCTCGCCACGCGATGACTCCGTCATCGCCTTCATTTCGTTGGATAAACTGGAAGTCCTCGCTAAGGCCAAGGACGTCAGGTTCATCATGCCTGCCGCCGAAGCCATTAACAACTAGTTGGTTTTGCCCCACTAGCTTTGTTTCTTCGACGCCACTTCGGGCGTCTGCTTGTTCCGACAAGGAAGTAAAGGTACGCGTTTTCCCGACAACTAATAAGGAGTCTACCCCATGCAAAGACCTGAAATAAGGCGAAGCGTCACAAAACGTAAGTTAAGGAATTCAATTCGTCCGCCCAGGAGGCGGATGGTTCTACTCGCCCTTCTGATTTCGCTGTGCGGCATCGCAATCGTGGCAAGTGGCGCGTTATTTTCAAGTAGTGTTCCCAAGGCAGCTGCGGCGCCCCAGTCAGCGGACATAAGTCCGGAGGCCATGGCCCAAATTGCAGCCCTACTGCAGGAAAAAATGAATCGTACTCAGACCCAGCAGAAAATGGATACCCAGCTTGTTTATGAGCTGAAGATGGATCGTGGCCAGGCAATCGCTGATGGTATCCGCTCCCTCGAGACCGACATACCGGTTACAGACGAAGGCAAGTTGGTCGTGGACATCACGGCGGCCGTATCGGACGGCCTGGTAAGTCAACTGGAAGGAAACGGTGCCGAGATCATCAGTGTCCAGGAGGGAAGTGTGCGGGCTTCAGTACCCATCGATAGTCTGGAATCTATCGCGGCACTGCCGGATGTGAAGTTTGTGCAACCGAAACAAGATTCGATGACTTCCGGAATCTCGCGTAGCGAGGGGGGAGTTTCCGATTCAGGTTTTTCCGGCCGCGCCAACCGCGTGCAAACAATGCTGCGGGCTGCGTTGCAAGGCGGTGAAACCAATGTTCTGGGAACTACCCCGCCGACTGGCGTGGGCAGCGTCACCACTGAAGGCGACGCCACTCACCGAGCGTTCTCTGCCCGTGGCACATTCCATGGAGACGGCACTGGAATCAAAGTTGGTGTGCTCTCCAACGGTGTCGCGAACCTGGCGGCAAGCCAGGCACTCGGCGACCTCGGCCCGGTAACTGTGCTCCCCGGACAGGCAGGCACGGGCGATGAAGGTACTGCGATGTTGGAGATAGTTCATGACATCGCTCCCGGTGCCCAACTCTTCTTTGCTACCGCGAACACCAGCATCACCAGCTTCGCGCAGAACATTCGTGACCTGCGTACTGCCGGTTGCGACATCATCATTGACGACGTGTTCTACTTTGTGGAGACGCCGTTCCAGGATGGCGCTCCTGGGCCAACCAACACAAATGGCGGCGCTGTCATTCAAGCGGTTAACGACGTCACCGCCTCGGGTGCGATGTACTTCTCATCAGCCGGAAACTCCGGCAACCTCGATGACAATACGGCAGGCGTGTGGGAAGGCGACTTCGTTGATGGTGGTGCGGTAGTTAATCCGATCCTCGCGTTGGAGCCAGGCAGATTGCACAGTTTTGGCGGCCAGACCTTCAACATACTGACAGCCGCCGGAGGAAACGTAAATAGCCTCTACTGGTCGGATCCGCTCGGTGGGGCCACCAACGATTACGATCTGTTTCGCTTGAACGCGGCCGGTACGACGGTGCTGGCTGCTTCCTTAAACGTGCAAGATGGAACGCAAGACCCTTACGAGCAAGTGAGTTCGGGTGCAGCCGGAAATCGCCTCGTCATCGTGAAGTTTGCCGGCGACGCGCGTTTTCTCCATTTGAATACCAACCGCGGACGACTGTCGATCGCCACGGCTGGACAAACTCACGGTCACTCACACGCCGCGAATGCCTTCTCTTGCGCGGCTACTCCGGCGAATCTGCCTTTTGGCGCGCCACCTAACCCGGTTGGACCATTCCCGAATCCGTTTGGCGGCACCAATGCTACTGAACTATTCAGTTCGGATGGACCACGACGCATTTTCTTCCAGGCTAATGGCACACCTTACACAGCCGGCAACTTCTCGTCGACCGGAGGTATCGTTCGGCAAAAGCCTGATATCACTGCGGCAGACGGCACTTCCGTAACTGGCGTTGGTGGCTTCGGTAGTCCGTTCTACGGCACCTCAGCTGCAGCCCCACACGCGGGAGCGATCGCCGCCCTACTCAAGTCAGCCAATCCAGCGTTCACACCGGCACAGATTCGCGCCGCCTTAACCAGCAGCGCTATCGACATTGAAGCGCCGGGTG
>DATFRK010000841.1:0-3896 GCA_035263325.1 Pyrinomonadaceae bacterium
TTCGTGATAGTTCGTGTGATTTCGTGGATCGTACATTTTTCGTAGCAATAACAGACGATCGACGAAATCACACGAACTATCACGAACAAAAACTGACGGTAATCCGAGGTTTGACCCAGTCTCCGAGGGCCGGTGGTATCGGGTTACGACTTAAAGCTTGCCGCCATCTTATCCAAACACTGCTCCAGGCCCATCTTGGAGATAGTTACCGCAGTTTCCGAAGTGTAACCTGACTCAGTGATAGTCATTTCGGTCTTGTTTTCGGCGAGACGTTTGAACGTGATGACGTGAGGCACCCCGTTGGGCACTCCCGGCGGCACGCCCATCGTCGCTGGCTCAATTCTGTTTCCATCCTTGTCGGTAAAGTGGAATATGTATTCGATCCGTTGCAGTGGTTCGATCTTCACGTAGGTCCAGGTGCTATACATATCCTGCCCGCCAAATTCTTTGGGAGCGCGCATGCACACTAGCGACACGCCACCGACACGAAAGTCGATCCTGGCAACCGGCGAGCTGAATCCGGTGGGACCCCACCAGCGCATAACTTCTTTTGAATCAGACCACGCCTTCCACACCTGTTCGACAGGCGCCTGGAAAACTCGAGTGACTACAACTTCAAGGGTTTTAGAGGTAGCTGGGCCATTTTGATTCGAAATCATTTCTTCTCCCTGTCCTGGGTTAGCAAAAACGTTGTGACTGAAAGCAGCGAGCACGACCAACGTCAGCACTGACGTGGCTGCACTTAGGCGAGGTCTTGGTAGCGTACCTGGTAGTTTCATCTCCCCTCCTTAGCCAACGACTCCAACAGTTCATCCACTCTCGCGTAACCCGCGGCCATTCCGCTGTCCATGCCGGTCGCCAGGGCCGCATCGCGAGCTTCTTTCGACGCATACACGATGGTAAGTGTCAGCATAGTTCTGCCCGCCTCCTCGGTAAGGACCATCGTGCTAACTTGTTCTCCGGACATGGGAACACAGCCAAACTCAAACACTTCCGTACGCACAACTCGCTCAGGCGGCTTCACCTCGCGATAAACACCGGCGAGCGCCATCTCCTTTCCATCTTCGTGACTCCAAACCCAGCGATATTTCCCGCCAACACGCAAATCGTCATCAATCGTCACCATGGACCAGCCCGGCGGACCATAACACCAGCGCTTAAGCAGTTCAGGCTCTGACATTGCCTTCCATACGAGGGAGCGTGGAGCATCAAAGTCGCGGGTCACAACGATCTCGCAATCAGAAGGGGTGGTTACATTCAAAGTTCTCGTGTTCGTCATCATCATTCTTCTCCTTAAGGTTTTCGCTTCCCTCTTTGGTTCACTGCAACCGCTGACCTGGTCGTCGCTGGCCGGGCCGGACTCTCTAGCACCTGACAATTGATCGAATGACCAACCCGGGGAATCGACAACAACAGAGGCCGTCAGCGTTTTATTCGTCCCGGTTTCTTCCTCACCGATTTCATCTCCTCAAGTAGGGCGTCGAGGCGCTGGAAACTGCCTTCCCAAAACTGGCGATACTTCTCAAGCCATTCGGTGGCTTCTTCGAGCGGTTTAGCGTCGAGGCGGCAGGGCCGGCGTTGCGCGTCCCGACCCCGGGAGATCAAGCCTGCTCGTTCGAGAATCTTGAGGTGTTTAGAGATCGCCGGCTGGGTCATATCGTGCGGCTCAGCCAGTTCGCTCACCGAAGCATCGCCGTCCGCTAAACGAGCGAGAATTGCCCTGCGCGTGGGATCAGCAAGCGCCAAAAACGTGGCATTAAGTTGTTCTGGATTTATGGATTGTACTTGCATAACCAATCGGTTAAATAACCTTTTGGTTATATACGGCAAGAAGCTGAATTCGTCAAGATAAATTTTACGGTTTTGAGCTTGGGGCTTGGAACTTTGTACTTGGTGCTTGGCACTTTGTACTTCGCTACTTGCGCGCGAGTGATATTTTCGGGAGAGACGAACGAAAACAAAGAACCAAGTACAAAGGACAAAGCACCTGCGCTTTGGACTTGCCGGACTCTGGACCTTTTGCCCGAAGAGACAAAAAAGAGGGAAGTGGCCGCCGCCGGCCACTTCCCCCGCCGCCTATTCCACGCACTGGGCGACGATCAAAAATTAAACCTTACGGCTAATTGAATTACTCGTGGGTGACTCGTGAAGACATGCGACGCCACGTCAAAGTCGGTTTGTCCTACGGTGTTGAATTGACCTACACCGGTCGTCGAAATTGGTTCGACACCATTCACCGACCCCGGCACGAATTGCGGATGATTCAAGGCGTTGTACAGATCGGCCCGCAGCTGAATCTTCTTACTTCCCTCACCGATACCGAAGTTCTTGAAGATTGAGAAGTCGAGATTCTGTATCGGCGGCAGCTGCAGCGTGTTGCGACCCGCATTAGCCAAAGCACCAAGTCCTGCCTGGATATACTGGGCATTCGGATTGTCTGCCAGGTAAGCCACAGTCTCGCCTGTGCTGTTCAGCAGTGGCGTAACAGTGCTGGCTGTATTCAACATGCCGGCCGTATTGATGATGGTCCGATCGGGAGCGGGATCACCGTTCAAGTTGGAATCAATTCCACTCAACACGGTAGCCTTTGAACCGGACTCGAACGTCAAGGTGCCCGCCAGGCTGTAGCCTCCCAGCAACGTGCGCTTGAGATGGCTGCTGCTGTCCTTAAAGAACGGCAGATCGTAAAGCGCGGTGGCGACAAAACGCTGCCGGTGGTCGAGCGCGGAATCTGATCGATCGTTCGATAGGTCCTGAAAGTCCTCTTGCCGTCGTGGCGTCAGCACCGTACTAAACACCTCGGCTGTACTGTCGTCAATAAAATGACTCCAGGTATAGGCTCCCGAGAACTGCAGACCCTTGGTGAAGCGCCGGGTCAATTCTGCCGAGCCGGCGTGATAGATGGAATTGCCGTTTGAAAGGAAGCCGACTATCGGCGCCAGAAATCCCGCCGCCTCATACTGGGGCAGGATATTTGATCTCGACTGGATATCGTCCAAAGTAGTCGGCAGCGCGTCGAGTGTCGCTTGTGAAGGTGCGCTCAGGTAGGTGGGAAGAAAACCGCCTGGACCATTGAAGACTTGATCCTGGATGTTGATGCGACTCTGCACCGGCAAATGAATTCCGCGGCTACCCAGGTAGCGGAGCTCTAAGACATAGTTCTTATGAAACTCTCGCTGATAACTGAGGCTCCACGAAATCGAGTATGGCACTTGTTGGTCTGGAATGAACGCCGAGGTTGCGGCGCGCGCCGCTGCCGGGTCGGTAGTAGCACCGGGCAGCACGTTCGGCGGAATCCCGCCATTTGCCAGAAAGTCGGGAGTCACCAACGGTGTACCAGGAAAGTTTGTTCCGACATCGACCGTCTGGTTGAGTTGCGGCGGTAACGACAGGATATAGAGGTTGTCTACGATCGTATCGTAGGCCATGGCGAAGCTCGCCCGAATCGAACTCTGGTCGGCATTGCCAAAAACTCGGTGTAGCCAACCAGACTCAAAATCCGGCGCATAGGCGATACCGATTCTCGGAGCAAAGTTCCCCTTTTGCGCTTTGGGCTCATTAAACTCCAACAATCCCGGCACCGACGCAAGCGAGTTCAAGGTTTGCAACCGCGCCGTTAGCGGAACCTGCTGGTAGACGTAGTTGACACCGATGTTAAGGGTAAGCCTGGGTCTAATTCTCCAGTCGTCCTGGCCAAAAGCGTAGAAGAGATGTTGGTTGCCATAGTAAGGCGAGGCACCTACCGTGCGTTCGCCAAAGCTGGGCTGAATGTCGCGCAAGTACAGATCCAGATTTGGATACTCATAGTCACCGCGGGAGCGCTGCACAAAAGACTGGGGCGAGATAATGTTGCGCCAGTCCACCCCAAATTTGATGGAGTGTTGATGATGCGTATA
>DATFRK010000842.1:0-11969 GCA_035263325.1 Pyrinomonadaceae bacterium
GTTCCACGATCTCTGACACCACCCTTTGCAACAGCCCTGCCTCGAGAACACCATCATCGGTAATACTACCCATTCCGCCGGTATTGGGACCGGTGTCGTCATCGCCAATCCGCTTGTGATCGCGTGCCGGAGGCATGATCACGTAGTCTTTCCCATCGGCAAAGAGCAATACGGAGGCCTCTCGTCCGGAAAGTGCTTCCTCAACAATCACCCGCTCAGCTGCCTCCGCTCCAGCGAGATGATTAACCATCAAGTCTTCAATAGCCTGTTCCGCTTCGACCGGAGAACTGGCAACCACCACGCCTTTGCCCGCCGCTAGCCCATCCGCCTTAATTACCACCGAGCCACCCGCTGCAGCAAATTCACCACTCCTGAGAATTTGTAGGGCCTCCTGGGCAGACTCTGCGCTTCTGTAAGTGGCGGTGGGAATTCGGTGCCGGGCCATGAAGTCTTTGGCAAAAACCTTGCTGGCTTCCAGACGTGAGGCGGCCTGGCCAGGTCCTACAATCGGCAACCCTTGAGCTTCAAACAGGTCAACGATGCCGGCCGCCAGAGGGGCCTCTGGTCCAACGATGGTCAGCTCGACCTGCTCAGATTCAGCGAAACGAGCCAGGGCGCGATGGTCCGTGACAGGCACCGGCAGAAGCGTGGCAGCCTGCCCAATTCCGGCATTTCCAGGGGCGCAAAAGACGTCCATTGGAGCGGTTGCCGTGTGGTGCAAGGCCCAAACGATTGCGTGTTCACGGCCTCCGGCCCCAATTACAAGCAGTTTCATGTGTTTTTAGCGGCCCGCGGATGCTGCCACCCCAAGCAAAGTAAAGTCAAGGAGGTCCGAGAAAATGCTGGTTTTTTCTTGACACAATTTCGCCATAGATATAATTTCTGGCAACTGGCATCGAAGGGAGTCACGTCTCCTGGAGGTCCCTCACTTGGTGGACAACAAAGAGCTTCCGATCTTGGCCCTACATGTTCTTTATTCGCCCGCCCCGGCACGACTGGTTTGCAGGTTAACGACCAAGGGAGTTTCATCATGTCACAGATGGAAGTGGCCCAAGCGCTAGAAACGAGTCCTGATAGTGAATACCAGGATCGCGCAATCAAATGCGTTGATTGCGGCGAGAATTTTATTTGGACTGCGGGCGAACAAGTTTTTTTCCACGACAAGGGTCTTAAGAATGAGCCCAAGCGCTGTAAGCCCTGTAAGCAAGCGAAGAATGAACGCTTAGCAGCAATCGCTGCCGCACAATCTTCTGGTGTGCGTCAGCGCATTGAGGTTTCTGTTCAGTGCGCTCAATGTGGACAACAGACGACGGTTCCGTTCTACCCATCACAAGGTCGACCGGTTTATTGTCGCTCCTGTTTTCTCGCTGGCCGAACACAAGAACCACAGTCAGCTCCGGCGTAAGCAGTTCGCTCAACTCGCAAACATTTATTTCTCCAGGTGGTAGGGGACGCTCGTCACTATCACTCCCTTCCTGAACAGCAGTGCACCTTTTAAGAGCAAAGAGCTCTGATTGTGCAACAGCTGGTGCCACCACTTCGCCGGCACGAACTCCGGCAATAGGACCGTCACCATTAAGTTCTCTCCCTGCTTCGCCACTCGCTCGATGTACCGCAATAACGGCCTGGTTAATGATCGATAGGGCGACTGCAGGACCACCAGTTCAATGCCATCTCCGAAGGTGGCCCACTTCTCTTTCAGCTTCCGCGTAGCCTCTTCGTTGAGGTCGACATAGATCGCCGTGACGTGACCGGGCGCGATCGATTTCGCATATTCGAATGCATAGATCACTCCGCGGTGAATTCCTGATATGGGGACCAGTACTTTGTGTTTGGCTATTGTCTGACTGGGCACCAGCCCTTCGGTCGAGAGTTGGACCGCGATATCCAGGTAGTGACGATGAATCGCGCGAAACATCATTACCAACAACGGAATTAGCAGTATGACTACCCAGGCGCCGTGGCTGAATTTCGTAATCGCAATGACCAGCAAGACTAGGAAACTGACGAGAGCGCCAATTGCATTTATGAGAATCGCCACCAACCAGTTACCGCCACGGTCTCTTTCGATGGCCTGCAACCGTTCAGCCTCATGACTCGCTGCTCCGGTATCGCCAGCCTGGGTGCGGTGGAGTTGTTCTTCTGCTCGAATCCGGCGCTCCGCTTCATCGGCTTTACGCAAACGTCGCCAATGGACCACCATGCCTGCTTGCGACAAGGTAAAAGAAAGAAAAACTCCGAGAGCGTAAAGCGGCAGCATTGCTTGCTCCTCGCCCTTGAAGATCACAATCAACACACAGGCGAGCAGCGACAGGATCAGAACCCCGTTCGAGAACACCAGCCGATCGCCGCGACTGGCCAGCTGCCGGGGCAGGAAGCGATCAGCAGCCAACAGGCTGGCCAGCCTTGGAAAATCTGCAAACGAGGTATTGGCGGCCAGGATGAGAATTGCCGCAGTGGCGATTTGGAGAACGTAGTACGCGACGCCGACGCCAAACGTGTGACGACCCATTGCCGACACCAACGTTTCGTCGTGGGTGGGGTGAGCGTTGATCTTGTAAGCCAAGAACCCTGAACCAATGATTAGCACCGCCATGATCAGCGCCATGAAAGTTAGCGTCGTCGCGGCGTTCTTTGATTCAGGAGACTTGAAGGCCGGTATTCCGTTGGAAATTGCTTCGACCCCGGTCAAGGCGGTGCAGCCGGCGGCAAAGGCTACCATCAGCAGCCAGACTAACGATCCACCCCTCAACTCATGACTGGCCAGGACACCAATGGAAGTATCAAAGTGCAACTCGGCTGGCGTGGCCATCACCTGGTGCGTCCACCAGTAACGGACAAAGCCCACGATGATTAGCGCGAGCATGGAAAAGATAAAAAGATAGGTTGGACCAGCGAACACCGCGCCCGACTCTCTAACGCCGCGCAGATTGACCAGGGCAATAAAAGCAACGAAGAAGATACAGATCGCTACCCGGTGATCTTGCAGAAAGGCAAAGCGGGTACCCTGGACTGCGGAAGTGATTGCCGCCACTCCCGCCGACACTGAGACTGCCACCGTGAGAATGTAGTCGACGAGCAGTGAAGCCCCGGCCACCAATCCTGTTTGAGTACCCAGATTGTCTTTAGCGACGATGTATGCGCCACCACCAGATGGATAGGCGTGTATTGTTTGCCGATAAGAGAGAACGAGTATCGCCAGCAGCAGGGTAATGCCGATCGCGATGTAAGGCAGATAGGCAATGGCGATAGTGCCCCCAGCCAACAACACCAGCAGAATCGCTTCTGTCGAATAGGCAACCGATGAGAGTGCGTCTGAGGAGAAAACTGCGAGGGCAGTCTTCTTTGATAATCGCTCGTGCGCTGCCTGCTCGGTGCGTAGCGCCCGACCAACCAGCATTCGTTTGAGATTAGCAACCACTAAAGTCGTCTCGGCAAAAAGAAAAAGCGGAGCAATGAGCTCCGCGTTCTTTTCGATCGCAGCATTGCCCTTCCCTTGGGCCTACGAGGTTAGCTGACGGGCTCGGACTGGAAGTGTCCTGGCGTGACGAACTCTCACGCTACGCCCCGTGTCTTGCCGCAGCAAGACGTTTGGTTCCCCCGCGTCGTTGGGTCCCACTTAAACCCACCACGACTTCGGCAGACAAAATTTCAACGGCGCTGATGTTACTCTTAGCACCCCTTCTACGCAAACCTAACCACCCACATGAACAATGGGCCGGCGGGCCGGGTCTTTCTCCGCCTGGCGCAACACTTCGTGAGTAACCGGAGCCGTGTCGCCCTCGCCAAACGCGATGTACCGGAGCAAATAAGAAAGCGGGTTACCTTCGCTCCAGCCAAAATAGACGTGCGGTAGTTTGCCCATCTCATCTCGCAGGTACAAAAGAAACGCAGCGATCGCGTTCGGGACCGCCGGCGACTCAGTCCGGAGAATACGAAATCCATCGACCCTTTCGCCGCGAATGTGCAAGGTACCAGAAAATTCCGAGGCGTCTCCCGGGGTCACTTCAAAAAAGAGAATCGGTTCACCTTGCGGAATGTGGTTGCCGGCACGCTTTTCTTGTTCCTTGGTCTGGTACTCGAGGGCATCGCCCTGATCTTTCCGATTGGTGATGATGCGAATTGTTCCGCGGCCAGCTTCACGAATGAAGTCACGCGCAAGGTCATCTAACTCAACCCTGTCAACGCGCAGTTCGGTCGTCCGCCAAACTCGCGACACGAGTGAAGAGATAACGATCGCCAGGATGAAAAAGGAAGCGATCTTGATACCTTCTGGACGCTCGTGAATGTTTTGCCCGGTCGTGTAAGCAAACACCACCGAGATAAGCAGGAAGGAGTACCAGCCCTTGCCCTTCTTATACATCGCCAACGTCACAGCGATGGCTCCTGAGGTCATCAGTACCAGCACACCGGTGGCGTAGGCGCCGCCCTGGGCGTCGACGTCAGCCCGAAAGATCATGGTGACGGCAAACGCGATCCCGGTGTAGACGAGCACCAGGGGTCGCGTGGCCCTGGCCCACTCCGGCGCCATACCGTAGCGCGGCAAATAGCGCGGCACGATGTTGAGCAGTCCCGCCATTGCGGATGCTCCGGCAAACCACAAGATAAGGATCGTGCTGAGATCGTAGATGCTGCCAAAAATGTCGCCGAAGAAAGCATGGGCCAGGTAACTAATGGCGCGCCCGTTGGCTGGTCCGCCTTCTGCAAATTGCTCCGGCCGAATAAGTAAGGCAGTAGTAAAACTGCTCGTAATCAGCATCACACTCATAATCACGGCAGCAGTGGTCAACATCTTTCTCGTGTTGCGGATGCGACCCTCGAGTAAGGTGCGAACGGCTGGGGTTACGGGCCCTCCGGCACGAGTTGAATCAATCTCCTTTGCGTCTCGCACATCGCCGTCGGGGCGAACTAACGGCATCACCGCTACGCCGGTTTCAAAACCAGATAGACCAAGGGCCAGTTTCGGAAAAAGAATCAGGGAGAAGCCAATTATCAACCAGGGGTTGCCCTGCACACTCGGATGCGCCAGCAGCGCTCGCTGCCACTCCGGAAAATGGGAAGCGTGGGTAAACAATTCGAAGAGGCCTCTAGAGACCACGATGACGTTCAGGAACAAGTAGACGAACACCAATAAGACCGCTAAGCCGATCGCTTCTTTGAATCCCTTCAGGAAGACTGCGCCCAGCAGCAAAATCAGGGCCAGCGTGAAGCCAATTTGGTGTTTGAAGAACTCGGGCGTGAATGGGTTCTCGAGGACGTGCGCGGTAGCGTCTGCCGCTGACAGCGTGATGGTGATGATGAAATCAGTCCCGACAAATCCCAATAGGACCAGGACAAAGAGCTTTCCCTTCCAACGGGACAGCAGGCGCTCCAACATTGCGATGGAGCCCTCACCGTAGGGACTCTCTTCAGCAACTCGCCGGTAAATGGGCAACGCGCCAAAAAGGGTTAGTAGTACGAGGACGAGCGTGGCGATCGGAGATAGGGCAGAGGCAGCGAGAAAGGCGATACCGGGTTGATAGCCGAGAGTTGAGAAGTAATCAACGCCCGTCAGACACATCACTTGCCACCACGGATGTTGATGAGGTGACTGATGGTCCTGTGACGAGTCTGTTTCTCTTCCGCCCTTATACAGCCAGAGCTTGAACTTGCGTCGTGATCTCTGGAGAAGCCCCATCTTGATCGTTAGGGAATGCGCGTCTTGTTTTTTGCTCCTCGGATTTTACGCGGTTAGAACTTTACGTCAACAAACTTCTCCCGCTGACGTTTACAGCCTCAATAAAACAAAGCGGGCGGGGGCCTCCCACAGCCCCCACCCTAAGGCCACGTGTCCTCACCCCACGCGACCACTTCGTCCACCGGGGAGGTGAACGCACGGGGATTATGCAATAGTCCGAATAAACTTTCAACCTGCTGATTGGTTGTATTTATTCAACAAAACCATAACGCATGCTGATAGAAGTTGCTGCAAAATCGAGGGTCAGAGCAACGTCAGTTTTGCCTGCGTCGAGCTTGATTAGAGGCAGGAAAAGTATGAATGGAGTCGGCCGCAAGCCCTCTAAAATGCTGGTGGGGTAGGCGCCGTTTCGTCAGCCTTGGACGGTT
This sequence comes from Pyrinomonadaceae bacterium, assembly GCA_035263325.1. Taxonomy (GTDB): domain Bacteria; phylum Acidobacteriota; class Blastocatellia; order Pyrinomonadales; family Pyrinomonadaceae; genus PSRF01. Next base: position 6,106 of record DATFRK010000842.1, read on the forward strand.
GTAGCGTCCCCTTTGCTCCATGGTCCAGATCTGACAGAGCCACGACCACTAACAGCGCCGTGATACTCAGCGTGGCAAGGATGTACAGGATGGCCGTCATCTCACGGTAGATCAGGAAGATCACGCCGACGGTTATGAGAAATATCCAAAGAGCAGTCATCAGTTTTCTGCGCCGGCGATCACCGGCCAAGGTTTTTTTATTCATTTTATTTCTAATCCAGCTATTGAATTAAGGGTAAAAAGTTTGGGTCGTTTAGTAGATCACTCGATAGGATAGGCCACTCGACACCATGCTATTGAGGCCTCCAGTGAAGGCGCCAGTTAACGTACTGAGGATCCGTTGGGATCCAAAAGGATTTGCTTCGGGTACATCGATGACATCGTAAGGTTGCAGCAAAACGTCAGGCTTCTGGTTCTTTCTAATGGCACCCAGGTCGGCATGAATAATCTCCTGATTCGAGGACCCCGGGGCCTGACGATAGATTCTTATATCCGATGTTTTAGCTTCCTTTCGTGGTCCACCGACCATACCCAGCGCCTTACTTAGCATCAACTGCTCCCGCAGGTAGATCCCACCCGGAGCATTGACGCTGCCGGTAACGTAAACTGGATCTGCTTCCGAGACCTGGACGTAGTCGCCGGGTCGAATAACCGGATTAGAAGTCGGGTTACCCGCACGAAGCTCTGAAATCTTAATAACTTGCATCGGCAGCTTGGAACCGTCTATCGGGGCGGCTTCGGCCTCTTCCCCGGGCTCCGGACACATTAGTGGTTGGGTGTGCAGAATCTGAATCGTTCCTGCTGCCCGCTCGGTGAAACCACCGGCCACCGCCATCATTTCGTTCAACCGAACTTTGCGTTTCATCTCAACGCGCGTCGGTGTTCTCACCGCGCCAAACACAACCGCGGGCTGACGGCTATTGCGTTCGGAAACGCGCACGCTCACTTGCGGATTCTTAATCAACCGTTGATAAGCCGTCATCACGTCCTTCTGCACATCTCTGTCACTCCGGCATTTCGCGACGATGGGCTTAGTGAGAAAGGGCAGCGAACTGATGTTGCCGTCACCATCTACCTGGGCCAAGGTATTCAACTCCGACTGGCCAAAGAAGCGAATGTCCAGTACGTCACCAGGCCCCAACAAATACTTTCCCGCACCCTGAGCATCTAGAGAATCGCCCTGAGAAGGCATCTGCGGCTGGGTCGGTGGATTTTGTGTTTGCTGACCTGGTCCCGGTGCTTGTCCTTGCCCCTGCCCCTGAGATTGAGCAAACGCCACGGTCACGGCCAACAAAACAATAGGAACTGCCAATAAAGTTTTCAGTTTCATAGCACAGCCTCGTCCTCTCCCTGTCGCACAAGCCCGGAACGACATTCAGGTTACTAAACTTTCAAAACAAATCCCAGCGGTCCTCGGTGTCCGAAGCTCACTGACGCTTCTAGTTCCTTCAGAGAACTCTATAGGGCAGACTACTGGTGACCAGGCTATTCAGGCCACCAGTAAGAATCTCAAGCAACGTCTTACCAAGACGCCGTCCCCCAAAAGGATTTGCTTCAGGGACATCTATGACGTCATAGGGTTGCAGTGACACATCGGGCGTTTTGTTCTTTCTAATTGCGTCGAGATCAGCGTGAATAATCTGCAATGGAGAATCAGGAATCTGGCGATAGATCGTCACAGCGGAGATATTCGCCTCCTTCCGCGGGCCGCCTACCATCCCTAAAACTTTACTAAGCTTTAGTTCGTCCTTAAGGTAAATGCCGCCTGGTGCTACAACGCTACCGGTGACATAAACAGGTTCCGCTTCAGTCACCATGATGTAATCACCTGGCCGAATGACCGGGTTGGCGGCCGTTTTGCCTGAACGGATGTCGGCGATCTTGACAACTCGTAGCGGCATGTTAGTGCTCTCAATCTCTGCCGCTTGTGTCTCTTCGCCCGGTCCTGGACACATTAGTGGCTCGGTGTGAAGAATCTGAATTGTCCCCGCTGCTCGCTCAGTCAATCCACCAGACACGGCCAGCAACTCGTTCAAACGAACCTTATGTTGCATTTCCACTCTCGCTGGTTGCCGGACTGCACCAAAGACTGCTGCCGGCGTCCGGCTATTACGCTGTGAAATGCTAATAGTGACCTGCGGATTCTTAATCAACCTCCGATACGCCGTTACCACATCTTTGAGCACCTCTTTATCACTGCGACACTTTGCGAGGATAGGTTTATCTATGAAGGGTAACGAGCTGAGGTTTCCCTCACTATCAACCTGGGCCAACGTGTTCATTTCGGGTTGGCCCATGAAGCGAATTTCCAGCACATCACCAGGACCAAGCAAGTACTTCTCACTTCCCTGAACATCTATTCGTGCGCCGACAGACTGTGGACTAGCTGGTGGATTTGGTGACTGTTTTTCTGGCGCTGTTACTTGGCCCAAACAAACCGATCCCACATACATTAGGACTGTTATCGCCAAAACGGTTCTCAGTTTCATAGCAAGGTCTCCACTTAAGTCCTGACGCCGAAAATGTCCTAGCGCACGTTGTACAGAGCCTAACTCAAATCCGCTGAAGGGCTGATGGGAATCTCGGGGGGTTCTTGCGTGGGAATCGTCCCTTTTGGTTTCTTGCGGTGATGCCCGCGCAACGTTCCAGGGATCGCAAAGCCGGTAAAAAGTAAGTTGCAATGATCGCACAAAAGGTAGTGGATGCCAATCAACCTAAATAAGAGCGGCGTCCGCTTGTATCCCTTTCGAATTCTAGAACTTCTACACTTGGGACATTTCTGCACAGTCATTGCTCAATCATCTGCGGACGCGTCTTCTGGAAACGGCCTCTTTGCGTCACCTTCACTAGGTCTTATTTTGCTCTTAAGTTTAGCAATTTCGAGCTCAATACGCTCCTTGCCAGCAGTCCTAACCTCGTCCTTCACGATCTGATTGTTGAGGTAAAACAGGGCATCCCGGTACCTATCGATTGCCCGTCGGTACTGTCCCTTGAACGCGGCGCGTTCTGCCAACTCAACCCAATGGGCCACCTTCACGGAAATTACAAATTCGCCGATGGCCGCTTTGGAATCAAACAGTTCTGACTCATCCGGGTAAACTCGCAACGCCGAGTCGATGCATTCCAGGGCCTTATTCGCAGTTTCAATCTTGTCGTAGGTCCGAGCGCGTTGCTGAGCTTCGCGGGTCAGCGCCCGAGCCTGGTTCCTGGCCCAGGTGAGCAAGTGATGCTTATGCAAGGCGCGCACCCGTTCCTGGCCCGCCTTGAGGGCCATCACCTTCTCGTGTCCCTGGCTACCGGAACGGAGCGCCTCATCGGTGTTGGCCAGGTACTCCTGACATAAATGCGCCACTTCGAGGTGGGCCTCTGGTTGAGAATTCGGGGTATCAGCGGCCGTTGATTGTCTTTGAATCTCTCGCAAGGCTGCGGAATGCAAACCCGATGGATAACTTTTCTTTACGCTACCGCCACTACTACTGTGTCGCTGGTGCCTGCCACTCCTTGAACGTTGCTGAATACCATGCTCCAGCAAGTAGCGAGTCCAGGCGCGCCGCATCACAACTTCGCGAGCAGATAGCGCGACCAACAGCACTACGCTGGCGGCCAGTCCCGCCGGCAACCAGGGCGCTTCGTCGCCACCACTGACCAACATCCACCAGAGCCCGAAGAAGAGGCCCACGGCGATGATCAGAGCGGCCAACAAGTAGCCCACACTCGAAGGCATCTTCGACCGTGAAAGACGACGTTGTGATTCATCGGTCGACCCTTCAGAGGAGTTCACTCCTCTCGGGAAAAACTGATCTGCTGAATTATTTCCCAACGAAACCCTCTAGGATTGACTGCGACAAGCGGTTAAACTGTCGCCGCCAAAAAAACACTCAGACGTTCGTGCTTTTGAACCTAGCCTCGAAAGTAGACTCAACTCGTAATAGTCGGCTTTTTAGGATTGTGCTGTCAATATATGATGGCCAAAAGTAACCAAATACGAGTGAGTTAGTCAGGAACAAACAATATGACCGACAAACAATTCGCCGGCAAAGTGGTGCTCATTACGGGAGCTACTTCCGGCATTGGAAAGGCGTGCGCCATGGCTTTCGCGACGGCCGGGGCAAAGGTCGCTCTCGTGGGCCGCAACGAGGCCGCACTGCAAAGTGTGACTCAGGAATTCGAAGGGCTCGGTGTGGACGTCCTGGCCCTTAACGCTGATCTGTCCAGGGATTCTGAAGCCGGCGGATTGGTGCCCAGGGTGACAAGCCATTTTGGGGGCATCGATGTATTGGTAAATGCCGCGGGACACATCAGCAGTGGCACCATCGAAACTACCGCGATTGACGACTGGGACAAGATGATGAACGTGAATGTTCGGGCCATCTTTGGTCTGATGCAACAAGCGTTGCCCAGCCTGATAGAACGAAAGGGGAATATCGTTAACATTTCGAGTGTGACCGGCCTGCGTTCTTTTCCCGGCGTGCTTGCCTACTGCGTCTCCAAGTCAGCAGTGGACCAGTTGACCCGTTGTGCTGCCCTGGAACTGGCGGCGAAGGGTGTGCGAGTGAACGCGGTCAACCCCGGCGTCGTAGTTACCGAGATCCACAAGCGCGGGGGAATGGACGAGACCGCCTATACCGCTTTTCTCGAGCACTCGAAACAGACGCATCCGCTGGGCCGCGTGGGCAACCCGGCCGAAATCGCCGACCTGGTCCTCTTTCTCGCTTCGGACAAGGCCTCATGGATCACCGGGGCCACTTATTCCATCGACGGGGGACGCGCACAAACTTGCGCGCGCTGAGGTCGGGGCAATTCCCTGGTCCAACTTGCTTTCGTTCAATCGCCGTGACTGGACGCGACCCTGAGGCCCAATGAGTTACCAGAATCCCTACTCCCAAATCCCGGCGCCGACGCAACCAGTAGTGGCGGTCACCATCAAGCGCTCACCCCAAATGAGCGTGATGCGATTGGCCTTTGCAATTATCGCGATCCTAATCGCCCTGTTGCTTGGTCTCCTGGTCCTATTGCTCATCGGCATTGAGACTGGACCAGTTCCGTTATTGGTCGGTCTAGTCACGGCCACCATCCCAGTTCCGGTTTACGTGATCCTGGTGTTGTGGATTGATCGCTATGAGTCGGAGCCGCCGTGGATGCTGGCCGTCGCATTCTTCTGGGGAGCATTCGTTGCGGTCTTTGTGGCCTTCCTGCTTAACACCATGATGGGTTTAATCGTCACCGCTGTGACCCACAACCTAAAAGCAGGAGAGACCTTTGCGGCGGTCATCTCGGCGCCAATCGTTGAAGAATGCGCCAAGGCGATCATTCTCTTTATCTTTTTCTTCGCCAAGAAGGATGAGTTTGATGGAGTTATCGATGGCATCGTCTATGGCAGCCTCGTCGCGTTGGGCTTTGCGATGACGGAAAACATTCAGTACTACGGCAAAGCAATGTTGGTGGGTGGCGGAGGAGGACTGACACTAACCTTGCTGATTCGCGGAGCGTTTGCGCCATTCTCTCATCCGCTCTTCACTAGCATGACCGGCATCGGACTGGGCCTGGCCCGGCAAAGCAACAACATCGTAGTCAAGACTCTCACACCTATCCTCGGTCTTTTGATGGCGATCTTCATGCACAGCATTTGGAACGGCTCCGCGGCGATCTTTGGCGGGGGCGTATTTGTACTCACTTACATCCTGGTGATGGTCCCAGCCTTCTTCATTATGCTGGTAGTAATTTCGCTGGCCTTGCGACGTGAAGGTCAGGTCGTAACTGAGTTTCTCCGCGTCGACTGCGATCGTGGATTCCTGACGAAACAGGAGTACGACGAGCTATGTTCAATCAAAGGACGAATGGGTGCTTCCTACAACGCCTTCTCT
>DATFRK010000843.1:0-28564 GCA_035263325.1 Pyrinomonadaceae bacterium
CTCCGGCAGCGCCGGGAGCAATGGTGTTTTGGTCACCAACTACGGTCCAACGCAATTGAATGATGTGACCGTTTGCCGCCGGCGGAAGATTCACGACCGAGGTGATGTAATCCGGAGCCGCGGTAGTGCCGGCAGAGAGTCCGGTCCAACCAATGTTGCTGTTATAGCCGCCAGAGACAAAGCTACCGCCCGCAGTTGTGATGTCCTGGAAGGGTCCGTTATCGATCTTGATTTGCAGCAACAACGAGTCAAAACCATTTTCCAGGTTGAACTTATTGCGGAAACTTACCTTCGCCTGGGCCGTATCGACCGGAATTGCCGGCGAGGTCAATGAACCGGTTCCTGGATGAGCTGGATCGCCGGTGGTCACGGCATTGGGAGCGGTATCCGAGCCGGTAGAGACGCTGGCCCAGCCGAGACTGTTACCAGTATGTGATGTGGTCCAACCAGCGGGCAGATTCGGTGCGGTTACGCCGTCGAAGTTTTCAAAACTTGCCAGTGGCGCTGATTGTCCGATCGGTAGCGTGAAGGTGTAATTGATAAGTCCCAGGTTGTCGCTGTTGACTGCGATAGTGATAGGAATTGCGCTACCGCACGCGGTATTGGTGGGAATCGTGAAGTTGATCGCCTGTGAACCATTACCACCAGGAGCGATCGTGCCGTAATTGGCAACACCGCCGCCGGGCGATAGGGTGGCGCTGGCGTTCGTAGCCGAGGTAGCACAAAGCGTATTTGAAAGGGGAATAGTCAGCGCGACAGTCTCGCCCGGGTCAAAAGCGCCATTGCCATTACCGCCAAGTTCGGTGGCGACGACATTGCCGAGGGTCAAGTTTGGTCCATCGAAATTCTCAAACACCACGGAACCAGCAACCCCGAGACGATACCCAGCGCGGAATCCCATTCCGTGTAGTCTGAATCCTTCCCAAATATCCAGTTCATTGGCCCCGGCAGACCCCGCGCAGTTGGCGGCGAGAATTGAGTTGCGGGAATCGACCATGGTCGGGTTCACTGGATCTAACTTCATTCCATCGGTAACGGTTTGAATTGCTTTACTATTGCCGGCCGCAAAACCAAGCGCGTGAATTAGCTTCGCACGCACTTCCAGCAAGATGTTGGCCCACACTTCACCGATGTCGTGCACCTCATTTGCTGCCCCGTTAAAGGCCGGCGGAAACGCGCCATCAGTAAGATTGATCTGAGTGGGGTCGATGTCCGCAAACGTGGTGGGATTGTGCGGCTTACCGTTCGGGCCGACGTTGGACCTCACCGCATAAGGAAAGCGACGAATTCCGTAGTAGTAGTTCTTGGTGACATATCCACCCGCGGCATAGATACCGTCAACGTCTTCGCTGGCATCTGAGCGCAAGGCGCGAGCGTAAAAGTCGGACCACCCTTCACCCATGCCAGCGGATTCCTGGGAACCTAGGCCAGTGGCGTTGGCATGGAGACGGTTGGACAAGCCGTGGGTCAGTTCATGAAAGAACACCTCGGCGTCGAGATCGCCGTCGCGATTCACCGGCGTGGTGGTGAAGATGAACATCTGCATCCGAGGCAGGCTGCCATCTCCAGGAGTAGAAAAGTTTGCATTGTTCGTGCCGGATGAATCCTGGGCTTCAGCACGCACGAAGTCGTTGCCGAGACCACCACGACCGAAGTTATCGGTCTGGAAATTCCGCGCCGGCTCAGTAAACCCGAAGTCATACATCAAATCGTGGTAGCGATTGCTCCAGAAGAAAATATTGGTGACGATACCCATCCGATAATTGGTGTCGGTGGGCTGATTCGAGCCAGTCGGATCCGCAGCGCCATCCGGGATGTAGGGAAAGCTAAAGACACGACCAGTACCAGTGGCCCGGCCGGTTGGGTCGATGCCGTTTGTGCCATCGCGATCTAGACCAGCATCAACGTTGTTGCCGGTGGTCACCGCGTTACCGGCGCCATCAGGAATCCAGCCGAGGTTATCGGCAGTAGCGTTTTCACTAACGAGGGTGACATCCGTACGGCTTATACCTGACGGCAGAGGACACGGGGTTGGTCCAGTACAGGTTGTCGGTGATAACGGCGTAGGGCTGTCGTTGTTGTAGATATTGTAGGTGACCGATTGGGTTTGATCTTGAGTGATGTTCTTGCGCCAGAGAAGTGCGCCCGACTTGGCATCAATCAGGACATGGTACGCAACATTTGGCTCCCACAGGATCATTGAATAGGCCAACACCAAGTTACCTGGGTCCCGCGCAAAGTAGACCAACTCGGTCTTGACGTCCTCAGCGAACGGACCGCGGCTAACAAGTTGTGTTCGCCCGTCAGGAGACCTTTCCAGGAGACTAAAACTATCAACCGGCAAATCGATGCGAACGCTGTGCGCTGCCGAGACGACAGCTTCTGCGGAGCTCAGATCTGCTTCCGCGCTCAGCGATTGGCTGCGCACACCCGGCGCCAGGAGACCCGTCGTGCGTACCAGGCGCCCATCGGTCGAGAACACGCCGCGCACGTAACCCTGAAATACGGGTATGCCATTTACCTCTTGTTGAAACTCAACGAATGAAAGATTGCCCCCCGGGTTTGTGTAATCAGAAACCTTCTTGAATCCGGCGACTTGAGTCTGAGTTACGCCGTACAACCCGGCGTGCTCGCTCACGAACCCGCGCAGCATCGCTTCGTGACCGGTGGTTGTCTCGGTGCTCAGTGACCCAGCACCTTCGACTGCAACAATTTCCGGCACCCTGACAGTGTCATTGAACTCCACTTTTAATCCGGGGATTTGGGCTGCCAGTTGTTGTTGTGCGTCGGCCATCGATCTAACGATTGCCGCGGCGTTCCGGAGCTGCGCCTCAGTTGACTTGGGTTTTAGCGTTTCCAGTGTCAACTGGTTTGAACTTGTGTTTTCGGTTGTTTCGTCTTTTACAGGTTGCTTGATGCGAATGTCATAGTTCTCCAAAACCGGAGCAACAATTTGAGGCTTTCGCTTGTTGTCTGGTCGCGGTTGCTTTATCACGCCCTGGGTGAACGCACCTGGACCAAAAGTTAAAATCCCAATACCAATCAGAACTGCCAAACACACAAATAGAGTCCACCGCATTTGCATTCTCATTGTTGAGCCCTTTCAACCGAACAAAAGAATTCAGGTAGTGAAACTAAAAACGAAACCTTGGTATTTCAGAGTGCGCGAGAACTAACAGTGGGACTATCGGCGAGACGTCGACTGCCTCTGGGGCGCGCAAACGGCCGACACTGTTTATTGAGAAAACAGGGCCAAGAAGATAACGTAAAGAGTCTTCAATTTCAAATAGTATTTGCGAGCTCAGGGAAGAATGACTCTCTTGTCGCCAGCCCGACGAGTTACGCGTTCTCGGTCGAGATGTTCAAGCAAGGGTATTGCATACTTGCGCGATACACCAGCAAGGTCTTTGAAAGTGGCGACATCGATCAGGCGATCTGGTTGGTGCGCAGATCCGAACTCTCGGAGCTTATCAACTAACTTCTGAATGGCCTGCGCAGAAACAAACATGTCACCTTGAACGCGAACTATCCGGCGACTATCAATCAGTAGTTGCAAGATTCTGCGTCCATAAGCTTTTTGCGCTGGTGCAACTCCGGCGCGCGTCATTGCCTCATCAATCGAGGGTGCTTCCAGGCCGGCTTTCTCATACATCTGCGCCAATAGATCGCGCAGCCTGGCATCCTCGGCAGATAAATCGATGCTATGTTTCGCCAGCCGAATAAGATCTTTTTCGGCAACTACTACACCGTCCTTCTCCAGACTGCTGATAACAAACCCAAAAACTTCGGGCTGGGAATGCACGAAGAGCTTCTCCCGGAGAGTTTCGCGCAGCATGCCGCGGGCGAGTGGCTCGCGCTTGTGGTGTTGCTCCAATTCTTCGCTCACCACTCTGCGAAACTGATTGAATCTGCTCGCTGAAAGTAAAACACCACCCGCATCAATGATAGAGGCTTTCGCCTGTGCCTGGGCCGCAATTGCCAACGAGACCTTCGGTGTCCAACCAGTCTTCGCGACAATATCGGTCAGCCGTAGTCCGCGTGCCTCAGCAGCCTGCGTGAAGGTGGCAAACTTGGTTGCCCGATCAGTACCAGTGAGCGTCAGGAGACGCGCGCGCGCTTGTTCGACCTCTTTCCCCCGATGCTTGTTCGCGAAGGGATCAACAACTATGCCTCCAGCAATCGTAACCGCCGGTGAATAGCTGCGAATGATGAAGCGATCGCCATGTAAAGCGACCAGGGGAGCTTCCAGTCGCAACTGCGCCAGTCCAGCTTTCCCGGGCGGAATTTCTCCCGCAGTCTCCAATACTCGCACTCGACCCAACACTTCAGCGGCGCCCACATGAACTCGCACGCGGGCGCGGGAACGAAGTGCTCGCGGCGCACCAGGCAAAACGTCAATCCATGCGTCCAGGATCTGCGTCGGTCTCAAGCGACCAGCCGGCGCGAGCACCATGCCACGTTCCAATTGCGAAACTTCTACCCCAGCAAGATTCACGGCCGTTCTTTGTCCCGCAATCGCCTTCGGTACCGCGTGGCCATGGACTTGGGTGCCTCTCACTCGCACGCTCATGCCCCGTGGTAACAATTCCAGCTCGTCCCCCTCCGCAATTTCGCCGGAGACCAGGGTGCCGGTGACGACTGCTCCAAATCCTTTCATTGAGAAGGCGCGATCCACCGGCAACCGTGTCACGTAGTCGGTAGAACGCGGAGGAACTTGCCCTGCGATCTCCTTGAGGGCAGTTTTCAGTTGGTCCAGGCCAACTCCGGTACGCGCACTAACGGCCACTATCGGCGCATCCCGGAGGAATGACCCTGACACCAACTCCTGCGCTTCCGACTCAACCAGCGAGAGCATCTCGTCGTCAACCAGGTCCTTCTTGGTGATCACTACCAGGCCGTGCTGCACTCCGAGCAACCGGCAGATATCGAAGTGTTCGCGAGTTTGCGGCATCACTCCTTCATCAGCCGCAATCACCAGGGCCAGGACGTCGATCCCATGAGCGCCCGCTAACATGTTTTTCACAAATCGTTCATGGCCCGGCACGTCGACAAAGCCAAGGCGCACGTCTCCCAGATCGAGATCGGCAAAGCCGAGGTCGATAGTTATGCCGCGTCGCTTCTCTTCGGGAAGACGATCAGGATCGGTACCGGTTAAAGCACGGACCAGCGCGCTCTTGCCATGATCGATGTGACCTGCGGTGCCGACGATTAGGGATTGCATTACTTCACGATTTCAAAGTCTGTCCACTGCGTGATAACGCGACGCTTTTCGTTTGCCAGAAGATCTGTCACCACTATTTGGAAAACATATTCGCCCGGTAACATCTCAGTGCCCAGTTGAATTGCCCCTCCACCCAACAAACGTTTGAGATCAGGCTGATCATTCAAGTCAAAAGGTACTTCTTGTCCGCTAAACACGGTCTGCCCGTTGCGGAAGACCCGGGCCTGGACCTTCAATTGCGGCTTGCCCGTCGCCTTATCCAATTGCGCATTGTAGACGCTGAACGCATAAATCAACGCGAAGCCGCTGCGAAACTGACGCACCGCGGAGTTTGCATGTGGATCGCCTTCTTCGGCGGTGTCATCGCTTCCTTGACTTGGCGCAGCCAAACCGGCGGTCTTCAAATACTGGTCCAAGGGCATGCCCTTCATGAGAATCCCGGAGATTGCCAGGCGATTCTTTTTGATGTCCGGCACTTCGATGAACTGAGTTGCCGATCCAACTCGTTCTGACGCTTCGTCGCGCAGGGCCGTACGCAGTTGGTAAGCGCCCGGCTTCTTAATCGGCACCATCATGTTGTAAACCAGGCCGCCGCTGAGCACCCGCTCGTACGCTTTGTCTTTTAAAGTGATCGTGTGCCTGCGTCCGAACTGTTCGACAATCGTGCCGTTGTCGCCAAAGGTCACCGCGAGTATGTCAAAGACGGACTTATGAGTCCCATCTGGTTCAACAGTAAAGGTCAGATCCTTCCCATTGATACTTAACAAGGATCGCATCACCGAACCCAGTTTTGCATCATTGGCAAATAGTGATGTCAGTCGCAATTGAATTCCGGAGGAGCCAAAGGGCGAGATCAACGCACCGACCAACTGTTGCTGCGGTGTCTGTTTGGCAACAGTGGCAGCTTCATCACTAATGCCAAAGAAACCATTGCGCATCCGCACGCTAAACTTGCCGGGCCGTTTGATTCGTAAACTGATTTTGTGAAACTTGGTGCGACCATTAACCTTGTCGAAGGTCGACTCATCAGGTCGGAACCCGATCAAGTAGTAGCCTTGCTGATCGTCCATGACCTTTTTTAAGCCGGCATTCAAGTCGTTGTTGTTGCGAAAGGCAATCCCGCCGGTTTGATCAGAAAGATAGGCCAACCCATCTTGGGAGTCGAAGAATTGGTTCCGCCGATCACTCAAAGATTGCTCAACCTGGTCCGCGCTCATGCCGGCCGTATCATCGGCCGCGGTCAAACCGAGCGTCTGTAATCCTCGCGCATCCATTGTGTAAATCACTACGGAGGCGCGGTTCGCCAGATCAGTCAGGTGACGCAACGCAGACAGGATGCGAGTGTTCAAGAATGGGTCGGAGCGGTCAAAGAGTCTTAATCCATCCGAAAAAAGCACAACTGATTTTCTGCCTGGCAACTCACCCAGTCCCTTCACGACGTAGTTAATTGCTCCCAACGTCCCTACTGCGAAGATGTCCTGGCGAAATTCATCTATATCTTCGCTTCCTGATCCATTTGGATTGCCGGAAGAATCGGCGCGAGTCGTCGGGTCAGCGGAAATCGGCGCAAAAGCAGACACATGTCCGGTGCCGATGGGATTCCACTTTACCTTCTCAATAGCTGCGTAGAGTTGTCGTTTATCAGATGTAAACTGCTGCAGTGCGCCGATCCCTCCTCCGGTACGAATAATGGCCACCAGGTCATCGGATTGCATCTGTTGATCGATGAACTTCTTCAGCGCGTTGCGAACGAAGTACGCACTTTCAAATGACAGTCCCAGATCATCGACGACAAGAGCTATTGTCCTGCGCACCTGCTCGGGTTTGAGTTTCACCGGCGGCACTGGTGGGGCACTTTTATCCGTCGACTTTGGATTGACTGGGGTGGCAGTCCTCGACTCCAACGATATATAAGAGAAGTGTGAGATCTTCTGGACCTTGCCATCCTCCACCATCTCAACTTCCTCGGGTCGCAAATCGGTAATGCGCTTTCCGCTCTTATCCAGTACAACAGCATCGATCTGCACGAGGTTGGTAGTGATTTTGACGACATCCAGGTCACGCTCTTGATCTGGCGGCGTAGGAGAAGGTTTCTGCTGGCTGCCCTCGGGCGTCGCGGCTGGCGTTGGAGTTGGCGTCTGTGAAAACGACGTTTGGACGAGCATGACGCCGCAGAAGAACGCCGGCAAGAGTAAAAAGAAGGCTTGCATCCGAAGGTGGAGGGATAGATAAGGACGAAGGCGAGTTTTAGACACGCGTGTTTCCTCCTCGTCGATCTCGACGGGCAAATCTTGTGGGTAAGATCTAATGCGTGTTGTGCTTGAGCACACGCTCGTAGAATTCAATGTATTGAGGAATAACCACGTCGGTGCGGTAACGAGCGATCGCCGACTCCCGGGCATGACGACCCATGGTTGTTCGCAGCTTAGCATCAGTCAGCAACCGTGCGGCATCAGCAGCCATTTTATCGAGGTCGCCAACCTCACTCAGAAATCCTGTTTCACCATCAGTGACAACTTCCGGAAGGCCGCCCACGCGCGAGGCAATCACCGGAACCTCGCAGGCCATTGCCTCCAGGGCCGCCAGGCCAAACGACTCTTGTTCAGAAGGCAACAACAAAACGTCCGCCGCCGAAAGATAATCAGCAATGCGAGGTTGCTTACCGACGAACACACAACGGTCGTAAACCCCGAGACAACGAGCGCGATGCTCGACGTTGGTACGTTCACTGCCGTCACCTACCATCACCAACCTGGTATTGATTCCCTTCTGCAGAACGCGAGCCAGTATCTCAACACAGTCAACCGGCCGCTTCACCGGGCGGAAGTTTGACACGTGAGCGAGCAACGGCACTCCTTCGGGCGACAATGAGTCGCGCAAGGAGTCGACCGGGTGTCGTTGATAATCGGTCTGACAAACAAAGTTGGGGATTACTTCGATGTCGTCGAAGTGGAAGATCTCGCGGGTGGCTTCTTTAAGATAGCTCGAGATCGCGGTGACTCCATCCGACTGCACAATGCCGTAACGAGTTATCGGCAAGTAAGATCTGTCTGCCCCTACCAGGGTTATGTCGGTCCCGTGTAGCGTCGTAATAACTGGCAGTCGTTTAGCCGGCTTCAAGGACTCCCGCGCCAGAATCGCGCTGATTGAATGAGGAATCGCGTAGTGCACATGCAACAGGTCGAGATCTTCTTCCTGGGCAACAGTGGCCATCTTGGTCGCCAAGGCCAGCGTGTAAGGCTGATGCTCAAAAAGCGGATACGACATCATCTCCACTTCGTGAAAGCGAACCCGTTCATTTAGCTCGGTTAGCCTGGTCGGAAGGGCGGAAGCAATGAAATGTACTGTATGTCCGCGGGCTGCCAACTCTTTACCCAACTCAGAACCTACAATTCCGCTGCCGCCATAGGTTGGGTAGACCGTGATGCCGATGTTCATGGATGTCGGTTGAGTCGCACCTTTCGGCACGTACCGAGGAGGACATTACAACTGAGGGGAGATAACTTACAACCGGGGAGCGCCTAAATAAGTTGAGGCAGGCGACCCTCGCTATCGCCTGCCTCTATCTCAACTTGACTCACCTTTTGAGAGGGGGTCCAGTGAGGCGGAGGAGTATATGCTGACTTCGAAATTTTAGCAACGTCTCTTGCTGCGATTTTAACCACTCGCACTGTGAAATATTTACGAGGGCGCAAGATCCAGAAATCCGGATTTTCCTGATAACCTGCGATTCTTGGGCAAAACGGCTATAATGCGACTACAAAATAGACTTGAGTACTACTCAACTTTGTGGTTGAGATTCTCCTGGGGAGGAATGAGATCGTGCCAAAAATTAGTGATATAGAGGAGACTCCAAACCCAAACGCGGTCAAATTCATTCTCCGCGAGCCGGTCAGTAATGGTGTCGCCAAGTCTTTCAGTTCGCCTTCACAGGGAGAGAACGACCCTTTAGCGAAGTCATTGTTTGACGTCGGCCACGTGGTCTCCGTTTTTTACATGGACCGGATGATTACGGTGGAAAAGGACGATGAAGGTGACTGGGACGAACTGCTTCCGGCCCTGGCGGTCCCCATTCGAGCAACTGAAGCCGTAACTTCGACGGCCGCGAGTGCGGCAGCGGCGGCAGTTGGGGGCTCGATTGCCGCCATAACGAGTGACGACCCGCGCCTCCTCAAGATCAACGAGATTCTGGATGAACGAGTCAGACCCGCTTTGATGGGCGATGGCGGTTACCTCGAAGTGCTCGGTCTTTCAGACCATACACTCAGTATTCGCTACCAGGGAGCGTGCGGCAGTTGCCCGAGTTCGTTGACCGGTACCTTGATGGCCATCGAAGGCATGCTGAAGCAGGAAGTCGATCCGGAACTCGAAGTTATAGCCGTTTAAGAAATCTTCTTGATTGCCGATTATTGAGAGGGGTCCTAGCCCATTAATCGGCAATCGCCACTTGGCAATTGGCAATCCTTTCTGGAACCGGCCGCATTCTCAGGCGTGTAAGTGGCCGGTAGTTTCCATCCCGTTTTGCCGTCCCACAGGAGAATAATATGTCTCGTCGAACAGGAACTGTTCTGGCTGCCACCAGTATCTTCCTCAGTTTTGTGTTGACTGCCCTGTTTGTTCCCCGTGTCGCAGCGCAAGAGAAGCCAGTAAAAGCAAAGGCAACCAAACCTAAGAGCGAAGAGGCGGAAGAAGCGGCAGCCCAACGTCGCACTGTAGCCATTTCGCTAGTTCTATCCCTGGCCGACGAAGCAAAGAGTTTCAAAGATCAAACACGTCGCGCGCGGATACAAGCTCGGGCGGCCGACGTTCTTTGGGAAACCGACCAGGATCGTGCGCGCGAACTTTTTCATCGCGCCTGGGACGCGGCAGAAATAGCAGACAACGAAACTGCTAAACAACGGGCCGAGGAGTTGAAAAAGATGGAGGGTGGCGGTGGTCCGGTCGTTCTTCGCGGCGGACCAGATCTAAGAAGCGAAGTTTTGCGGTTGGTCGCGAAGCGTGACCGGCAGCTGGGTGAGGAGTTTCTCAAAGATTTCGACGAGGCCAACCGAAAAGCTACTGATGATGCCGACGCACAAAGGCGTCTCAATCCAACCGGGGCAGATCCGGGCGCAGCCAAGCGTTTGCAGTTGGCCCGCCGCTTGATCGACGACGGTCAGATTGAACGGGCAATGCAGTTCGCAGCCCCAGCCCTCACCGGCGTCAATCAGGATTCCATCTTCTTTCTTTCCGTCTTGCGGGAGAAGAGCGCTCAACTGGCTGACACAGCCTTCGCCACTCTACTCGCGCGTAGTAGCAGTGATCCGATGTCAGACGCAAACACTGTGTCTGGTCTTTCTTCATACGTCTTCACTCCCTTTCTCTACGTAACGTTTGATCCACAGGGCGGAGCGAATCAGAGTCGAATGCGAGGTAACACGCCACCTCCTCCTGTTACTCCGGAATTACGCAACAATTTCCTGCGCGTCGCTTACCAGATCTTGATGCAACCTATGCCCGCTCCTGACCAGGACCACACCACTTCAGGAAGAATCGGAAAGTTCCTGGTTATAAAACGGGTGTTGCCCCTCTTCGACCAGTACGCCGCGGATATGGCTCCAGCGTTGCGGACCCAAATGACCGCCCTCACATCGTACGTACCGCCGCCTCTCCAAGATGAGAGCAACGCGGCGGTGTCACAGGGAATTCTTCCGGACGAGAGTGCCGCTGAACCGACGCAACGAATGCAGGAGCGATTGGACCAAGCTAAGACCTCGGCTGAGCGCGACGCAATCTATGCCGACTACGCCGTCTCACTGACCGCCAAGGGAGATCCTCAAGGCCGGGAACTGGTTGAAAAGATCGAAGACACTGAACTACGCAAGAACGTCAGGGCCTATACCGACTTCGAATGGGTGCAACTCGCGGTACGCAAGAAAGACGCAGCCGAAGTTGCGCGCCTCGCCAAGAACGGAGAACTAACGAGTATTCAAAGAGTCTGGGCCTATACGAATGCAGCGAAACTGGTTGCCACTACGGAGCGGCCGCACGCAGTTGAGTTGTTGGACGAGGCGCTCAAAGAAAGTCGTCGCATCAACGGTAGCGACCCTGATCGCGCTCGAGCCCTCACTGCCGTAGCGGTTGGTTTCGCTGATCTCGACCAGGTCAGGTCGTGGGAAACTCTGGCGGAGGTAGTTAAGGCGGCAAACTCCGCCGAAGACTTCACCGGTGAAGACAGCCGGGTAACCTCCAAACTGCAAACGAGAAACATGGTTGTCATGAGTAACGGCAACGCGCCGGATTTTGATCTGTTGACTGCATTCAGAGTACTTGCCAGGGCGGATTTGCTCCGGGCTGTGCAACTAGCCAAGGGTTTTACCGGTGAGGCAGCTCGAGCCGTAGCTACCCTTGCAGTAGCTCGGGCGGTGCTCGAAAAGCCAAGCGAAGGTTTGGCTGCCGCGAACTAAAACTTGAGTCTAATAGGAGGAACAAATGAACCTTGTTCGTGTCGCCCCTCTTCTCCTGGCACTCAACTTTTCCAGCCAGGTCACGGCACAAGCAACTCAAACTAAATCAGTCAACTCAGGCAAGACTGCCTCGACCAAAGCAGTTGCAGACCCAAACGCCGATCGAGAATTGAAGGTACGTCGCGATCAAGCCAGGTCGCTACTGATCGCGTTGGCGAGCGACGCGCGTTCTTTCCGCGATCAAACTCTGCGAGCGCGATCGCTGGCCCGCATTGCAGATTCGTTGTGGACGGTCGACAGCGAGGAGGCCCGCTCTCTTTTCCGCAAGGCATGGGAAGCGGCGGAGCTGGCGGATCAGGAAAACGATCGGAAGACGCAAGAAGAGATCAACTCTCAAAAATTGAAGACGGGTGGGAGCTTTGCCCTCAACTTACCTGCGAGCGTGCGCCGCGAGGTGTTGCGCCTGGCCTCGCGCAAAGATCGTTCGTTAGGCGAAGAGTTTCTCGAAAAACTAAAGAACCAAAAACAGGAAGCGACTCAGACTCGTACCTCCGACGTTTCCGACGCGCTCAGGCAACGCCTGGAGCTAGCGGGTGAATTTCTCAATTCAGGCGACTTTGAGAAGGCCCTGCAGTTTGCCGAGCCTGCATTGAGCACGATCAACCTAACCACAGTCGACTTTCTCTGTAAGCTACGAGAGAAAAATGCCGCCCTCGCCGACGGGCGGTATGCAGCGATGCTGGCAGCGTCGAGTCGGAATCCGCAGGCCGATGCCAACACTGTATCGCTACTCTTCTCCTATATTTTTACCCCGCATCTGTTCATTACTTTTAGTCGCGGCGGGACCAGTAGCTCCCAGTCGTCCAGCACCGTCGTGGCCGCCCCCGTAAGTCCGGAGTTGCGGACCTTATTTTTCCAGACGGCCGAAGGCATCTTGATGAGGCCGCTACCCGTGGATCCTGATCCGGCAGCGGCGAGTGGGCCCGGCGCTGAGGGCAAGTTCCTGGCAATCAAAAGGATGCTCCCGATCTTCGAACAGTACGCCACGCCGGAGACTGTCGAAACTGTACGCGCACAACTCGAAGTGTTGAGTTCGGCGGTGTCCGAAAATACTCGCACTCGCGACGATAACTGGATACGAAAAGGGGTGCAGCCGGAGAAGCCGGTTGAGGACCAGGAAAAGTTGTTGTTGGACCGTATTGAACGCGCCAAGACTTCTGCCGAGCGTGATTCCATCTATCTGCAATTGGCTTTCAGTGCTTCCGGTCGTGGCGATCTGCGAGCCCGTGAATTTGTCAGCAAGGTTGAGGACAGCGAAATGCGGAACCGAGCTGGCGCTTTCATTGATGCGTCGCTGGCGATCGGCGCTATCAGTGGTAAAGACACCGAGAAGGCGTTGGAGATAGCGCGCATCGGTGACCTTACTCATGTGCAGAAGTCCTGGGTATATAGTCAGTCAGCGAAGTTGTTGGCCAAGACTGACAAAGACAAAGCCCTCGCCCTGATTGAAAACGCTGCTGATGAAGCGCGACGAATTGAGGGTTCCGATCCGAATCGTCCGCGCGCGCTTCTGGGTGTGGCCAGCGTTCTTTTGCTGCTCGACCTCTCACGGGTTTGGGAGGCGACCTTCGAAGCAGTCAAAGCGGCAAACTCGGTGGAAGGATTCACGGGTGAGGATGCAGAACTCAATCTCCAGATCCAAACCAAGGGGAGCTCAAGTGCCCACAGCAACTCGGTGGAAGATTTCGATGTTGAGGGAGTTTTTCGGGCGTTGGCCAGTCAGGACTTCGATCGCTCGGTCGAATTGGCGCGTGGCTTTCAAGCAGAAGGACCACGGGCAATCGCAACCATCGCCATCGCCCGCGCGATACTGGAGCAGAAGACTGCCAACGCGAGTGTTAAGAATTAAGGTCTTGAGTCTTGAGCTTTGAACTTCGTACTTTGTTCTTTGTGCTCTTCAATTTCACAAACAAAGGACAAAGTACAAAGCACCAAGCTCATAGTACTAAGAGTAAATATTCATCGGACGCGTCAACAATTCCACCGGGTCCGCGACGTTCAAAGCTTCCCGGACGTAAAAAGGCTCCCCTGCCTCAACCCCGATCAGAGAACCAAAATAACCCATACGCAACTCGATCTGATGCAGGAAGCTACGATCACTGATCCGTGTAGCCGGCTCAGTTGAGTCGGCTCGGTAGAACTGCGAGGCGTAAGCATGGATGGCATTCATCTTGGCCTCCACGAAGTCAGAAACATCGACGACGAACGATGGCACTACTCGCCGGGAGAACAAGGAGTGCATGATCGCCGGCATCTTCACCGTCGCCAGACCCCCTTCTTCATCGTAACGCTTCATGGTAGCCAGACGTGCTGCCTCGCGGACAATCGTACAGGTGTGGGCGTGGTCCGGATGAGGATCGTCTTCGTGAGTAGTCAACAGAACTTTCGGCGCATAGGTTCTGATTACGCGCACAAGTGCCGTGCGGGATCCTTCGCTGAGCCAAACATGCCCGTCTGGTTGTTCCAGGTTGAGGCGCACATCGAGGTTCATAATGCGCGCCGCCTCCATGGCTTCCTGGGCCCGAATCTCCGGAGTGCCCCGAGTGCCCATCTCACCGCGGGTCATGTCGCAAACTCCGACGCGATAGCCCAGGGACTTGAGTTTCAGCAGGGTCCCGGCGACAGACAACTCGGCATCATCGGGGTGCGAGAAGACAGCCAGGGCGTCAAGAGCGTCCTTAGTTTCGACCATAAGTTAGTTGTGATTTAGCCTACCAGGGCAGAACGGGTCAAGGGCTGACTCATCTCTCATCTATCATTTGACAATTTTCATTTGGCCATTGGTCGTCAAGATTCGCTGAGATCTGAGATTCGATGCGGCCACGCAAAGGTCAAGGACCAATGTCATCTAAAAAATGTGTGAAATGATCTATGACCAATAAGTCTTCCAAGTCTGTAAGGTAAAACCTATAACAACCTCCAATGAGAGTCTAAAATATTCACCATGCAACTCATTGTATTAGGCTCAGGCTGTTCCGTCCCTCAGCTAAGGCGGTCGGCTCCAGCGTTCTGGCTGCAAACCTCATCCGGCACCATGCTCCTCGACATGGGCGCTGATGCCATTCACCGCATGGCCCAGGAACAACTCGACTGGCCGAACCTTGACGCCATCTGGATCAGCCATTTTCACCTCGATCACCTTGCTGGACTCGCACCTTTCCTGTTCAGCACCAAGCGGTCCCCGCAAACGCAAGCCCGCAGCAAGCCTTTGTCTGTTTTTGGTCCGCGAGGCCTGAGCGAGTTGGTACACAAGGTTAATGATCTAAACAACTACCGTTTCTTTGAGCAGGCATTCCCTCTTCAGGTTATCGAGGTCGATCCCGGTGCAAAATTTGAGTTGCTACCGAACGTCCGCGCCGAGACACTGAAGACACCTCATACCCGTGAGAGTTTGGCATTTAAATTGATTGACAAAGATGGCTGTTCCCTTGTTTATACGTCCGATACAGGAGTCTGTGAAGAGTTGGGGCTGTTCGCAGCTGGGGTAGACGTCTTGCTGATGGAATGTTCTTTCAGGAGAAACAAACCTGTGCCAACGCACCTCGAACTGAGTGAGGCAATGCGACTGGCGGCCGCCTGCCAACCTCGGAGACTGGTGCTCACCCACTTTTATCCTGAATGGGACGATTTCGACCTGGTGCTGGAGGCCAATCAACTTTGGACTGGAATCACAATTGAAGCAACCGACGGGCTGCGACTGGAAATCTAATCCAGCAAACAAGCGATAAAAGTGATGACGCCGGCAAGTTTCATACTGCTGTTAATGTTCGCCTTGCCTATCGGGCTAAGTCTGCTCAGTCGTGACCCTCACTACCAAACCATTAACCAGACCGCCAAAAATGATCCGTTACTGGAAATCGGCACGCCTGCGAACGTAAGGGCATTAACCGCCAAAGACGGCTCGGCCAAGGTGCTCTCCTACAACATTCGCTGGCGCAGCGGTGAAGAACTGGAAAAACTGATCAAACTTTTCCACGACGATCCCGAAATAGGTGGTGCTTCGATCATGGGTTTGCAGGAGGTTGATCGGAATCGAAAGCGTAGCGCCAAAACGAATACCGCCAAATTGCTCGCCGAGCAGCTAGGGATGCACTATGCCTGGGCCGCGCCTCCTACGGTAAAAGCAGGCGACGAAGAAGAAACTGGCGTCGCCGTTCTCAGTGTTTATCCCATAACTGACGTGCATCGGATCGTGCTGCCCAACGAGGGCCCGGGAAAACGACGACGAGTCGCCCTGGGAGTCACCATCACGGTGGGAGAAACGCCGATCCGCTTCTACTCAGTTCACGCCGAAACTCGTATTCCGATGGACAAGAAGCTCCAGCAATACGAGGCGGTGATAAAAGACTTGTCGCAATACGCGACGACGATGCCCGCCATTGTATTGGGCGACATGAATACCTGGGAGCCGAATGCGGAACCAAAAGTCAAAAAACTCTTCACCGAAGCGGGCTTTCACACGCCGTTTGACGATCAATCGACTTTTTCGCGGAAGGTCCTTTTGATACCCATCGAACTACGATTAGATTGGGTCTGGTTGCGCCAGGTCGAATCCCTCACCCACGGAATTGATAAGAAGGTCGGTATCTCGGACCACTGGCCACTTTGGACCAATATCAAAATAGAAGGCCCAAAGCGGTAGCGGCCGTGTATAACACATACTAAAAACACCTTCGCCTTAATACGAACTGACCAGCTTATGTTAGGATTGTGGCCTGCTGATTGATTCCAAAGCTCCTAAAATTGGGGGAAGGTTTCGGTGAAATGCGGAAACTGCGGGCGCCAATCAGGAATGAGTAGGTTGAGATGCCCCGCCTGTAAGACCAAACTACCTCAGTGGTACTTTTTTGCCGGCATTATCCTTGTCTTAGGTGTGTACGCTGCGTTCCTGATGCTGCAACAGGTAATTTGACTATCTAACGCCCCACTCCCAAATTCCGTAGGCCGTTTTCTTGTCGACGGGTTTACCAGACTGTTTCAAACTCAGCATGATCTGCCCGCGATGGTGCGACTCATGGGAAATCAAATAGCCCAGGAACGCAGCCGCGTGTGGCTTGAATCCTTTTATCTTGCCGCCGTTCTCCATACTCTTCTCCAACAATAGACCTATCGCCTTACCAGAGCCCTGCAGAGACTCACTCAATAGCTTCTTATCGTTGGCCTTTTCGTTTTCGATTTTGGTTAGGCCCTTCAGCAAATCTGGAGCTGCAGCCTTGAGCCACATTAGTCGCACGTTGTGAAGGTGGGCAAACTGTTCTCCCACACTGCGACCTTTTGAAGCTGAGTGACTGTCCAGTGCATCAGCCGCGATCGAGTCGAGCAAGTAAAGATTGATGCGATCGTGAATTTGCCAGGTTTCGAGGAGTTGGTTGTTATCCATTTCACTTGGTCTCCGAATGCCACAGCCCCGCGCCGTGGTCCTTACGCTCGCCGCTACTAACTAATTGCCCGACTCAATTCAATGCCACGGCCTTGCGCCGTGGTCCTTACGCTCGCCGCTACTAACTAATTGCCCGACTCATTTAAATGCCACGGCCTCGCGCCGTGGTCCTTACGCTTGCCGCTACTAACTTATTGCCCGCCTCATTTAAATGCCACGGCCTCGCGCCGTGGTCTTTTACGTTACTCGAGACTTAGGAGCGTGAAACTCCACGGCGCAAGGCCGTGGCATCCCCGCCTAATTCACTCACTGCTATTTAGCAGCGAGCGTGAAACTCCACGGCGCAAGGCCGTGGCATCCCCGCCTAATTCACTCACTCTTTTTAGCAGTGAGCGCGAAACTCCACGGCGCAAGGCCGTGGCATCCCCGCCTAATTCACTCACTCTATTTAGCAGTGAGCGCGAAACTCCAGGGCGCAAGGCCATGGCATCTTCCTAAGCAAAGGCGGTGAGCGCGCCCCCTGCAACTCACCGCCCTCGCCAACGTGGCGCGTCGAAATGGGAGACGACTTAGTGCGCTCGCACCACAATACTGTTGATCGTCAACGCGTTCCCCGTAGCCCTTTGTAAATCTGCAATCGACTTGTTCAGATCCGTCTGGGCCTTCAATTCATTTCCGCGCGCCGTGGTTAATGCGTTCTGCCGCTCAAGCACCAGAAACACAGTGGACTGGCCCGCGTCCAACTTCCTCTTCTCACTCGAGTACTGCTGCTCGCTCGCTTCGCGATTCGCGGCCGCCGCCCGTAACCTGGCTTCGGCACTACGCATTGTCTGCAAAGCATTCCGTACATCAACCTGGACCATTTGCTCCAGCTGCTCGTGCTGGGAAGTAATCTTCTGACTCTCAACCAGCGATCTTCCTAACTCCGCTTCGGCTGTACGGTTGCGCAAAGGCAAACTTATTTGCACACCAACCCGAAAATTGTTGTAACGGTTCGCCACCAGATTTTGTAACGACTGACCGTAGCCCCCCAACAGCTCGGGGGCGAACGTTTGTGGGGGAATCACCGGCAACGGCTCGAGTCCGGCCAGGACTGAAAGCTGATCCACGCGATCACGCACTTGCAAGCTGGAGGCAGTGAAGGGATTCACTCCCGCTGTACTCACTGAACCGGCCAAACCGCTGATACCGTATGTACCCACCAGGTCAATCTCAGGTTTGGTTTGATCTTTTAGAAAGCGTTGATTTACGTCATTGATCTCGCGTACCACGTTCGACTGCTGTAATTCCGGTCGATTATCTAACGCAGTTTTTAATGCGTCGGGCAAGGTAACGTCCGGCGCAGTGAGATCGACTGCATCCGTCGGCACGATCGACTCAGTCCAAATCTCGGCCTGACGATTCTCCGCAATCAGGTTCTTCAAATTGTTCTCGTTGCGCGAAACATCTTCCAACGCACTGTACACGTTCTGCTCAAACCCCGAGATCTGAGCCTCAGCCGCAACTACGTCTATCGGCGCCAGCTGCCCTTCGGTGACCATTCGCTTATTGTGTTCGAGTTGAGTTTTGGCATCACGGACTGCGTCGCGTTGGATCTGCAAATTGCGCAGCGCAAAAACCAGGTCCCAGTAGGCTCGTTGCACGCTGGAAATCGTCTCGATCGCTCGCTGCCGAAACTGAGCATCCGAGAGTGAAAGATTCTTTTTCGCAATCTCAATTTGCCGGCGACTGTTGTCGATCTTGAAACCACGCACCAAAGGTTGGGAGTAGGTGAACGTCAAGGCCGAAGGAAATTGCGGATTCAGCGCCACGAACTGGTTGTTAGTAGTGAGCCGGACAGAAGAAAAGTCCAGGCGATAGTTGCCGCCATACTTTGGTGACTGTCCCTCGAGCCGCATGGTACCGGTGTAGTCACTCTGAATCGTAGAGCCATTCTGACCGCCACTAAGGAAGCTCGAGATGGGACTCTTGATGCGCTCGTAATAGGCGCTACTGCTAAAACGCGGATCGTACGCACCGCGCGCTCCCAGTAAATCAAACTCCGCCATGCGCACGTTGGCGCGTGCCACTTCAATGTCTTTGTTGTTCTCCAACGCCAACGATAAGGCGTCGCGTAACGACAGTGGACGCTGTCGGTCCAGGTTCACGCCAACCCGACCCAATTCCGGCAGTTGCTTTTGCTCAGCACGAAAGTTAGGAGCAACGGCCGGCACCGGTAACTGCTGGGGACTGGCAGGCTGTGGTGACGTACTCGGTTCCTGGGCGTTGACGCCAACAAAGAGGCTGCCGAGAAACAGAAACAGCAAAAGGGTTCTGCTCGTTGCGGTGATAGCGCGAGTTTTAATAGATCGTTGTTGCATGACGTACCTTCAACTTCAATGTCTGGAAATTAGACCGAACAAAGATGCCGTAGCGCTTGCTGCCCTGCGCCTGACTCTGCCAAAAAACCGTTGGAACAATAGGTTTATCCGTCCCCACACTCGACTCCTGGCAAGGTCGTCGAATAACGAATAGAAAACCGGCACCGCAAGCAGAGTAAGCAGCAAACACAATGATTGACCGCCGACGACCAGCACGCCGATAGATCTGTTCGTGCCGGAACCGGGACCGCTCGAGAGCGTCAGTGGCAACATGCCCGCCACCAGGGCGATCGTGGTCATCAAGATCGGCCGCAAGCGGTCGCGATTGGCACGGATGATTGCTTCCAAACGCTCCATGCCGCGCTCACGTAACTGATTCGTATGATCGATCTGCAGAATCGCGTTCTTCTTGACCACCCCGAACAGCAAGAGCAGACCTAGACCAGAAAAGATGTTGACGGTTTGCCCGGTAAATAGAAGTGAGACGATGCCAAACGGGATCGCCAGCGGTAAAGTCAACAGGATCGTGACCGGGTGAATGAAAGATTCAAACTGTGCCGCCAACACCATGTACATGAAGACGAACGACAGTACGAACGCGAGCATAAAGTAATAGCCCGCGCGGCCCAATTCCTTGGAACGCCCGGCCAGCCCGGTCTTGTACGACGGGTCGATGTTTATTTCCTTGGCAAACTGATTCATCTTCTGGATTACTGCTGCCTGTGAACCACCAGGTTTGACATTGGCCATCAAGGTAACCTGTCGTTGCCGGTTCAATCGGTCAATCGCTGACGGACCAGTGCCCTGCTCAACTTTCACGAGGTTGTCCAGGCTTACCCAACCAGCCTTGGAGGAGCTGACGATCATTCGCTTCAGACCCTCTTCGCTGGCGCGAAACTCGCCGATGGCCCGCACTCGCACGTTGTACTGATCGGTGCCGGCGTTGAAAGTCGACACTTTCTGACCCGCCACCAGCGTATTAAGAGCCTGGGCGATGTCGCCCACCCTAACTCCCAGGTCGCCGGCCCGCGCGCGATCGATCACAACTCGCAACTCGGGCTTGCCGGTGATCAAGGTGGAGTCGACGTCAACCACGTCAGGGATCGTTTTCATCTTGGCCAACAAGGCTTCGGAATACTGCGTAAGCCGGTCTAGATCTGGTCCACCAATCACGTACTGGACATCAGCGTTACGAAAGCCACCGCCGGAAATAGCCGCCACCTGCTGCACACTGGTGCGCAACTGGCCGGGGTACTGCTGCTGGTATTTCGCCAGCACCTCTGATCGTGACCGCACCATCAAGTCCTGCTGCGAGACTGAGCGCTCTTCAATAGGCGTCAGCTTCACATAGATCGAGGCGAGATTTACCTGTTCCTGTAAACCTCCGCCGATGGTCGTGAGCGTGTCAGTTACGCCTGGTAGCTTTCTCAGATCGACGGCGATGCGTTCCGCGAGGGCGGAAGTGGCGGCGAGCGTCGATCCTTCCGGCGCGCGCACGCTGACCTCAAACTGCGCCTGGTCGTCAACGGGCAGGAAGTTCTTACCGACGAACATGAACAGTGGGACGATGCTGACAATCACCAGCAAGCAAGCAGCCACGATCACCCAGCGATGGCTCATCGACCACTTGAGCAACTTCGTGTAGAAGCTATCGATGGGACGATAGAAACGTGATTCTTTTGAGCCGTGATCGGCTGGTTCGGTGTGTAGTTCGAACGTACCTTCGCGCTTGTCATCACTGCGCTTGATTAAACGCGCGGCCAGCATTGGCGTCAGGGTGAACGAAACTAGTAACGAGACGGCAATGGCAAACGCGGAAGTCAAACCGAATGAGGACATGAACCGCCCTACGATGCCGCCCATAAATCCGACTGGAAGAAACACTGCCAGGAGCGACAAGGTGGTAGCAGTGACCGCCAGGCCAATTTCCTTGGTCCCATCAATGGCTGCTTGAAAGGACGGCATGCCTTTCTCTTCAATGAACCGGAAGATATTTTCCAGCACCACGATGGCGTCGTCGATCACGATACCTACCATCAGAGTCAGGGCCAACATCGTGATCTGATTGAGCGTGAAGCCCATCGCCGCCATTAAACCAAAGGTGGCAATCAGTGACGTCGGAATAGCCAGGCCCGCAATTACCGTTGAACGGAAACTCCACAGGAAGATAAACACCACAATCGCGGCAAGAATACTGCCTTCGATCAGGTGCGTCTGGATTGCTTCAATCGACGCCTTAATAAAGATCGACTGATCGCCAACTACTTCTGTCTTGAAGCCCGGCGGTAAAGTCGGGGTGATCTCCTTGAGTCGGTCTTTGACCGCGTCGGCAATCGCCACGGTGTTCTGTCCCGACTGCTTCGAGACGATCAAGGTTACCGCTGGTTGACCGTTCAGCTTGGCTTCAGTACGTGGTTCCTCGGCGCCATCCTCTGAATGACCGACGTCGCTCAACTTGACTGAGTAATTGCCGCGATTGGCAACGATGAGGTTATTGAAATCCGCCGGATTAACTATGCGACCCATCGTGCGCACCGTTAACTCACGCGTGCCTTCGTCAACCCGGCCACCAGGCACTTCCATGTTTTGCGCCTTCACGGCATCCGCCACCTGCGCCACGGTAACGTTGAAAGCACGCAACTTGTCGGGATCGACCCAGATCTGAATCTCGCGGGTGCGACCGCCAATTATCTGCACGTCGCCGACGCCATTGATCGATTCGATCTGCTGCTTGATCTTTTTGTCGGCAACATCAGTGACTTCCTTCAATGAGCGGGGCGCTGAAACCGCGATGCGCACGACCGGGGCCGCATCCGTGTCGAGCTTCTGAACAATTGGCTGCTCTGCGGTTACCGGCAGGTCGTTAACGATCAGGTCGATCTTGTTGCGGATCTCCTGGGCTGCGATATCCGGATTTTTTTCCAGCAGAAAGGTGATAAATACTTGCGACACACCTTCCACCGAAGTGGAACGCAATTCGTCGATGCCGGAAACAGTGTTGACGGCGCCTTCAACCTTGTCGGTGATCTCTGTCTCAATCTCCTGCGGCGAGGCGCCCGGATTGACTACCGTGACAGTGATCGTCGGCAAGTCGATCTTAGGGAATAGGTCGACACCCAACGACTTGTAGGAAAACAAGCCGACGACCGTCAGGCTGAGGATCAGCATGGTCGCGAACACCGGACGTCGAACACATATCTCAGCTAGTTTTTGCATAACGAGAAAGCCTTTGGTCTTGTGGTCCTACTGCTTGATTGGCGTGCCATCTGTCAACTGTTCCAAATTGCTGGTCGCCACCAACTCATCCGCGGCGATACCTGTTTTGATAGCCACCAGGTCGCCCTCCTTTTGTCCCAATTGGACCAGGCGCTGTTCAACGTGTCCGTCCTTGATGACGAAAGCCCGACTGGAACCGGAGTCGTCGGTGATTACGGCGCGCTGCGGAATCAGCACGGCGGGTTCAGGGTGAGGCCCAAGAATGCGCACAGTGGCAAACTGACCCGGCTTCAACAAGCCACTGTTGTTTTCAATCTCCGCTTCAACCGTTAACGTGCGCGAGTTGGCCGAGACGTTTGGCGCAATCCGCGCTACATGTCCAGCGAAGTTCTTGTCGGGCCAGGCACTCGTGCTCATCGACACTGACTGTCCCACTTGCACCTCAGGAATAGCCTGCTCTGGTACATCGATGCGAATACGCAGCGGGTTGGTCTTCACGATCGTCGCCACTTTTTGTTGCGGCGAAACGTACTCACCCAAGTCCGCGGTGCGCTCGACCACATAGCCATCGATAGGTGACGGGATGTTGGCGTACGACAGGTTCGTGCGGGCCATCGCCACTTGTGATTCGGCATTAGCCACGCTTGTTCGCGCCACTATCACCGCCGCGTAGTTCTGGCGCGCCTGGGCCAACGCGGCTTCATACTGTTGTTGCAACTGATCGCGTTGGGAGCGCTGTTGATCGTAGTAAGAGCGTGAAACGTCACCTGATTCAATCAGCTTCTCAGCTCGCTTCAAGTTCTTGTCCGCCAGATCGAAGGTAGCTTTGGCAGCACCAACTTCCGCCACGCGGTTGGGATCGAAAGTTTGACCAGGCTTAAGACCAATCTTCTCCTCGGCTTGTTTAACTGCTGCCTTTGCCTGTTCAAGCTGGGCTAGCGCTTGTTCGAGTTTTAGTTTCAACTCAGACTCATCAAGCTTGATAATGATCTGACCCCGACTCACGTGACTGCCGATATCGACTCCTACCGCAACCACCTTTCCGGAAGTTTGGGGAGCAACATCAGTCTGTTGGTCGCCAGCCAGGCTGCCAGTCGCTTCAAAGAAGCGCGGCAGGTCGCGTTTGATTGCGGTGGCACTGGTTACTTCCACAGCTTTGGGGAGCGCCGAGTCCGCATTTTCATTTCTGACATTTGCCTTTGAACCGCGACAACCGATCGCAAACAGGGCGGTTGCGACGAGCAGTAGCAGTAGACCGGCAAGCTGACGTTTTCTCACAATTCTCATAATCTATTTATTCCTTGCCTCACTCCGAGCTGGGGAACGGCGAGTACCGGGCTTCTCGTGAGACACCGAAATGCCATTTAGCAGTATGTTGGTGAAATGCTTTGCTGCATCTTCGTTAGTGATATTCAAAAGTCCACGATTCGCATCCCAAAGGTTGTTGTTGAGCGAGTGGTGCATCATCATGCCGATAAAGGCGCGCACTACGATCGCCGGATCAATTTCGATGAGCGCCCCTTCTTTTTGTCTTTGCCGGATATAGCCTCCGAGATACTCATAAACTCGGCGCACAAACTGTTCAAAGAACATCTGCGCCAGCTCGTGTTTCTCAAGAGCGGAGTGGAGTAACAGGCGTTGAAATTCCGGATCTTTCTCGTGGTAATCGAGGGCCCCGAGCGCCAGCGACTCAAAGACAGCGCGATCGTCTCTTCGTTTGATCGCGTCGGCGGTGATCGGCTCCGGGTCGAAGTTGCCGCTCGCACACGCCTTATGATCGAGAATCGCGGCGTAGAGCTCTTGTTTGGTGGCGAAGTGGCGAAAGACCATCGCCTCCGAGACGCCCGCGGCCAGGGCGATTTCTTTGGTGGTTGTGCCGCGAAAACCCCTTTCAGAGAAGAGGGTTACAGCTACGGCAAGAATCTGCAGGCGACGTTCCTCGCCGGCCATCCTCCCCGGCACAGCATCGTGGTTACCAGTAACAGCTTTGCTCATTATTTCTAAAGACTTACCTCGATCCTCCCTAGCGAAGTAAGTACTTACTTACCATCTGGAATCAAACGCTGTCAAGCGGGCAAAGGTTCCACAAAAGCGCGCGGGGAGGCTTTGTATGAATCCCGACCTTTAATTTATCGAGCTTGTACCTTTTCACAACAAGGCTGTGAAGTTTTTCGTATGCAATGTGTCTCCCAGCAACGAACCTGAGTCAGCGAGTTTGTCGGCACGTCGCTTGCTCCAGTTGAAAACGCCGATACGCTCTACAGCAAAAGGAGAATTTCGCTATGCCAGATAATGGACTCAATCAACCCGAAGGTACGCTGGCCGGAACCAGCACCGGACTCTCACAGACTGCGCACGAGTACGGACAAAAGCTTACTGAGGTCGCAACCCAAGCGCGAGACTATGTGACTGACAAGGTCTCCGTAGTTGGCGACAAGATCAAAGATTTGCAGAATGCCGATATCGGTGAGTTAGCCGAAAACGCAAAGGACTATGCCCGCAAGAATCCTGGTCAGGCGATCCTGATCTCTGCGGCGGCAGGTCTACTATTGGGCCTGATCATTCGCGGTCGACGATAGTCCGACGGTGAGTGCCTGAAACAGGGGGTGAATTATGGCGGCAAGCGGAACGAGTCTGACTGTTGCTGACCAGGCGAGACGGACTGACGAAGGACTGCCAAGCTTGTTCAGTCGTTTGGGCGACGACGTGATGGCCCTGGTGAATTCGCAACTCGCTCTCTTCAAAGTCGAGGTCAAGGAAGAGGCGACTGCTTATGCACACGGTGCGATCATGATTGGACTGGGAGTTATCGTGGCGGCGATTGGCTTCGCGCTCCTGAACGTTGCGGTGGCCTTTGGAGTTTCCGTCTTGTTTGCGAATGCGAACCTGAGCCAACCTGCGGCCTATGCGCTCGGGTTCGTAGTCGCGGGAGCGTTTTACTTGATCGTTGGTGGTCTGGTCGTGCTGACGATCAAGAACCGCCTGGCCAAACGATCGGTACTGCCTACGAGAACAGTTGCAGAACTGAGAAAGGACAAAGAATGGCTGAAGAACGAACTTTAGGATTAGCTCGTGCGCCAGAACCAGCCGCCGAAGAGCTCTCTAAGGAAGAACTTCAGCGACGATTAGACGACGTCCGCGATTCAATTTCTCACACAGTTACGGAGATCAAGGAAACAGTGGCACATCAAGTACAAGCAGTAAAAGACACACTCGACTGGCGCGAACAGTTTAAGAAACGGCCGGTAGCCTGGAGCGCCGGTGCTCTCGGTGTTGGTTTCCTGGTTGGCTACAGCGTGGCCGCGGCCATTAAAGGCGAAGATGAAGAACCGGATAATGCGCCGGTTCAGGCGGACCTTCACGCTTATGCAGGTCAGGCGATCATCGGTGAGCCCTCAGATAGTCAACGTCACGACGTGGGTCCGGGCTTGCTAAAACGAGTGGCCGCGACACCGGCTTTCGACCGCGTGAAGGATGAAGTCGCCAACGTCAGTAGTGCGTTTCTTTCGGAACTCTCGAAGACCGCAACTCAAGTGGTCGTTCCGGCTTTGATCAAATCGATTCGAGATTTTATTGGCGGGCATTTGCCGGGAAGTAGTGAGGCAAAGCAGGCGAGTAGACTGTCTCCCGCTATCAGCACCAATCCACCGGCCACGGGAAGCAAATCAAGTTATCAACCGGTGCGCGAGTAGCGTCGCCAGGACAAGCAGGTATGAGACGCCATCGGGCTCGGCTGTGGCGTCTTTTTCTTTACGGTCGCATTTTGTTGACTTACTCACCCCTCAACCCTAGACTTCAGCTGCCTCTAAACGATTTAACCATCACGCTCCTCAAAAAAAGGATTGCCAGATGAACCTATATTTTCGACCTTCGTCGTTGCTTGTGTTGCTCTTGTTGTCACTGTTGTTGACGTTGCCCACCCAGACCCTGGCGCAAGACACACAAGACCCAGAACGAGCCAAGGCCCTGGGCCTGCTCTGGGAAGAGTCTCGCGCCGAAGATGCGTTGCCGCTCCTGGCGAACCTCGCCAAGACACGCCCAAACGATGGAATCGTTATGTTCTCGTACGGCTTCGCTTTGCTGGCCCACTCGAAACTCCTGAAAGACGCAGAAGCTCGTAAGCAAGGGCGCCTTGAGGCCCGCAGCTACATGCTCAAAGCCAAAGAGCTCGGGGTAACTCAGCCGCTGCTGAAGAACATGCTCGATGGTTTGCCCGCTGATGGTGGCAAGGACGAGATCTTTTCGGAAAACAAAGAGGCAGACGGTTTAATGCGAGACGGAGAGATGCTTTACGTGCGCGGAAACTTTGCGGAAGCCGCCCAGGCTTACGAGCGCGCGTTGAAGGTAGATCCAAAACTCTATGAAGCAGCACTCTTTGCCGGAGACATGTACTTCAAGCTCGACCAGAACGATAAAGCCACCCAGTGGTATGCGAAGGCGATTGAGATCAACCCGGATCGGGAAACGGCTTATCGTTATTCCGCCACACCGCTGCTCAAAGCGGACAAACTTGAGGAGGCTCGCCAAAAATATATCGAAGCCGTCATCGCCGAACCATACACTCGACTGCCCTGGGTAGGTTTGAATCAATGGGCAGAGAAAGCCGGAGTCCAACTTAGTCATCCGCGGGTGGACATTCCCACTAGCATCACCGCGATGAAGGATAACAAGATGAGTATTAATCTTGATCCCAAGCTGGTGGGCGATAAAGCCGACGAGACTGGCCTGGGTGCCTGGGCGTTCTACGGCATCGCTCGTGCTGCCTGGAACACCACCGAGTTTGCCAAGGCCTACCCCAATGAGAAAACTTATCGACACTCACTACGCGAAGAGACCGAGGCACTGAAGGGTGTGGTCGACCTGGTCAAGCAACAACAGAAGGAGAAGAAAATCAAACAACTTGATCCTTCGCTCGCAAACCTGGTGAAACTTTCCGACGATGGATTACTCGAACCGTACATTCTTTACGCCAAGGTCGATGAGGGAATCTCCCAGGACTATCCCACCTATCGCAAGGCAAACCGCGACAAACTGCGCCGCTATTTGGTCGAGTATGTGACGACTAATCGGTAGCGACTTCTTGAAGTTTCGAAGAAAATGATTCCGCAGCGAACGGATGCCATGTTTACAACCTCTACTAGTGGAAACGCGCCTTCAGCCCAGGCGTGATGCGTTGACCGCGGCGAGGAAGTTTTTTGCAGTTGCCGACTTCGATGAACTTTCCGTACCAAACTATGGTGCTGGATTTACAGTCAATATCACATCCCATGCCCATCTGCCCAACTGGGCATTATGTGCATCTCTCACTTTTGCGCGATACCTAAATCTGTTTCCAAATTGGTCCGTCCGATTTGATACTTTGTAAGCCAACTCCACGCTCATAAGCCCAAGCGATGGCAGAGTGTGTAATTCGTTCGGTTCGGATTCCCCGTTATGATTACCGTCCTGCCAGAGCTGCAACTTTGAAAAGACTGAGTCTTTGCTTGTGATTCTGCCATCACCGTTGCCACCGTTTTCATTTCTGTCATATTCAGCAAGAGCTGCAAAACCATTCCGTGTAGTCGTCGCATTAGGCTGATCTGTGAAGTTTCCGAACATTTCCTTTGAACTATCAATCTTGCTATTTCCGTTCCGGTCAAGCACCAGCCAAGCATCGTCTGCGCCAGCCTGCGTCCATGCTATTGGTTCCTGATGGCCATCGCCTCCCATATCGAAGTGCACGCCGTGGCCAACGTCGGTCAGGGCAAAGCCATTTCCTTCAACATCAATTAAGACGGGCGTTGGCCCACAATTCAGATCCCCCACCGCAGGCGCCGTCGTATGGTCGAGATTCGTTTGCGAGATTCCTAAATGTATTTTGATCAAAAAAATTGCCGGCAAT
>DATFRK010000844.1:0-6163 GCA_035263325.1 Pyrinomonadaceae bacterium
GCAAACTTAGACCAAGCGTTACCGTGCGCACGTCGAGATGTTCCATCTCGGTCATGGCCACGGTCTGAAGGATTTCCGCCTGGGAGTATTCCATCGCTAGCCGAGTATTTTGCTCATCACGAGCAGGATCAGGAACAGTAGGAACAACGCGCCGGCAACCAGCAGGAAGCGCAAACTGGGATCATACGCAGCCTGATCGATTACCACGCTCGACGCCTTGCGCAACTTCTCCACCCGACCCATCGCTTGCGGGTCGCTGGTCACGGGCGCGCCGTAGTTCGGCCAGGCCTTCGTGTCCGCCCTGGCACCAGCACCATCATCGGTGTGGGCCACCGTAACGCCTGGCTTAACCGCCGCAGTTTCCCCATCGTCTGCCGGCGTTCCTGATGTTGCTGCAGTTATTCCACCATCGCCGGGAACGGTTTGCGGAGCGGCTTCAGCACCGGTCGCAGCCTCGGCGGTCAAACTCTTTGTCGAACCTTTTTTGGACTTCTTCTTTTTTCCCGAGCCGCCTTCGCGGTTCAGTGGTTGGGTGGCATACGCATCGATGGCCACAGTCTCTGCTAGTTCGACCGAGGTATTGTTTTGCGGTATTACCGGTACGGTCGCTGAATGATCGGCATCAGTTGTGGGGCGTTGTTGCTCCATCGGTAAGCCGCACTGCGGGCAAAAGGCGGCTCCTGAACGTACCGAGGCGCCACATTGATGACAACGGCGGGCTATTTCGGGATCAGACATGTTGGGTTATGGGGTCTTGTCTTGGGGTTTCTACACGAACTTTGTTCTTTGTGCTTTGTACTTGGTACTTTGCCTAACGGTACGGCTCCTTTTTGTGGACAAACAAAGAACAAAGCTCAAAGTACAAAGGACAAGATCAAAGATCAACCTGTAAAAGACTCACTCACCCTAGATTCGGTGCATCGAGTTGAACAGGTCTTCTCGCTGCGCATATATCTTAACCCCAAGCTGCTCACCCTCGCTGCGCAATCTATCCTTGAGTTGGGAAACACTCTCCCTGGCGCGCGCAGCATCAGCAATGATTACCATCGCGAACTTGCCCTGCACCACCGTTTGGTTAATGTCAATAATGCTACAACCCGCTTCGGCAAGTATCTGGGCCACACCGGCAACAATCCCCGGATGATCCAAACCAAATACTGAGATTACCATCCGGCTCGTCGAACCTTCCGCAGATATTGAGGGAGCGGTGTCGGCAAATGAGCTCCCGGAGGTGCTGCTCCGATTCAAGGAACTTTGGAACTCGCGATAGAGGTCTGTCACCAGTTGCTCAACGGTTTGCTCGTCGGCGGTCGAACCCAGACGGTCATAAACTGCGCGAGTAATGCGGTAAATCAAATCTTCGTTGGCCATGAAGGAAGGGTTGGGTGTGTAGGTTAGGTTTGGTTTTGGGATCGGCCTTCGGCCTTTGTTCCAGCGTTTGTTAGCTTCGAAATTTTCCCATCCATGTTTGGACTCGGGTTTGTTCTTAACGATTGGACTTGGGACGAACCAATCGGCAATCGGCAATCAACAATCGCCAATCTCTAAATCCTGCCGTTGTCACGAACGAGCTGGCGCGCGGCTTCCCGCATTTCATCAGACGTAGTCTCCGTGATGTCCACCCGGTCGACGATACCAACCACAGCCGCTTCAATCGCCATGTCCTGGTTACCGATAGCTGATCTCGCAGCTTTGCCAAAAGCACACATCACCATCTCGCCTGTTCCCGCGCCCAGTCGATCAGCAACCACGACAATATTTTTTGTGGGCTCTTTATCGAGGTCGTAAGGATGTACGATCAAAAACCTGACGCCCTCGAGATCGGGCGTCTTCTTGGTGGACCAAACAGTGCCGACAACTTTTCCTAGAAACATGCTGGTTGTTGGTGGTCAGTGGTTAATAGGACCTATACGACCTATTGGACTTATTCGACCTATTGACCACTAACTACTAACCACTGACCAATTACACTTTCACAAACACTTCCGCGGGTTCACCGATGTCGCGCGCTGCAGGGGTAATGATCGTCTTGGGGTTGATATAAACCTTCTCGCCCTTCTGGATCGCGCGCCGCACGTCATCTTCACTGACGAAGTCGACCGCTTTGTGTCCATTCGCGGCTGACTCGGCTTTTGGTGCTTTTACAGGCTCCGCAGCTTGTTGGGCGCCGTTCGCAACAGGAGCTGGCTGACTGGGACGGGGCGAATACATGCTGCCCGCTTCGACTTCAACTGGAGGTGGTGCGGGTGGTAATGGTGACGATGGCGCTGCCTCCATCCGCTTACCAGCCAGGAAACGATCGACAATTGCCGAGATCTCCTCACGATTGATCTTGCCCGCCACCGTTGGTTCACTGACCACCGGACGAGCAGGGCGTGGTGACGGCGTTGACGCTTGGGCAACATTCGCGGCGGGTCGCACACTCTTCACCGGTCGAGTCTCAAAGGCTACCCGCTTGATGTCCATTAAATGCAAGGGACCAACGTTATCGGAGGTCACATTCCCACCCCATGAACCGCAGCCCAGTGTCATTGATGGTGGCAAAGCAGTGGAAAATCCAATCGCACCGTGGGTAGTTGGCGTGTTCACAGTAATGCGCGACGCAGGCATCTCCGCACCAAACTGGACGGCCGCCTCCCGCGAACGCGTGTGAATCCCTGCCGTATGGCCCATACCGCCGTACTGCAATACTTCCTTGCTGCGCTCGGCACACTTCACCAAACCATCGCAAACATAAAAGGCGAGTATGGGTGAGAGTTTCTCCATCGACAGCGGGTACTCGCGACCGACACCTGCCACATCTGCCAACAAACAACGCGTACCGGGCGGCACGTTCAGCCCGGCCATATTCGCGATCACCGCTACCGACTTGCCGACGATGGCGGGATTCAGCGAACGCTGTGGCGTCGCCACAACCTTGCCTAACTGTTCTGCTTCACTCGCAGAAAGGAAGTAACCTCCCTGCGCCTTGAACTGTTCGCGCACCGCTTGTTCAACCGACGCATCGCAAACCACGGCCTGCTCCGAGGCACAGATGGTGCCATTATCAAAACACTTACCCGTCAAAATATCCTGCACGGCCTTTGGTACATCCGCGCTTCTCTCGATGCAGACTGGCACGTTTCCTGGACCAACTCCGAACGCAGGCTTGCCCGACGAATACGCCGCCCGCACGAGACCGATGCCTCCGGTGGCTAAGATTACCGCCGTCTGCTTGTGCTTCATCAAGGTCTCGGTGCCTTCAATGGTCGCAGTGGTCATACAGCCAATAGCATCGGCCGGCAGACCTTCTTTGACACCTGCCTCCCGCATTACTCGCGCGGTTTCGTTGATGCACTTTGCCGCCGAAGGATGAGGCGACAGAACGACCGTATTTCTGGATTTAATGGCAATCAGAATCTTGAAGATTGCGGTCGAGGTGGGATTGGTAGAAGGGATGATGCCTGCCACTACGCCACGCGGACTGGCAATCTCCACCACATCTTTCGACTCGGAAACTACGCCACGCGTGCGCAAACCACTGAAGTAATTCCAAACATCCTCGGCGGCAAAACGATTCTTCTCCTGCTTGTCGCCCGGAATTCCATATCCCGTTTCTTCGACGGCCAGGGCGCCCAGTCGCGCCGCCTCTGCCAGTGCGGCCCGGGCCATCGCCTCGCAGATACGATCGATCTTCGCCTGCTCAAACGAGGCAACCTCGCTCTGCGCCCGATGCGCAGCCTCCACGAGATCGCGCGCCTGCTGGACCGAGACTAAATCTTTATCGACAGACATAACTACCTCAAACCATTTTCGATTGCCGATTTCCGAAATGATTTTTGATTTTTGAATTTAGATTTTTGATTTTGCCTACAACCCTTTAGCTGACTTACATTCAGGCTGTCACTAACCGAACTAACAATCAAAAATCGGCAATCGAAAATCACTAGAATCGGCAATCAAAAATCGCAAATCAATTTACCTGGCTCTTTCCTTGGTGCCTTCGCGCGCGCCGGCGCCCAGGCTCCGCCCCTCCCCTTCACCTAACTGTCCGCGCGCGCCGCCGCCTTGCAAAGAACGCTCGTCAGGACTCAGCCCTGTCCTCCCGTTCACCGGGAGCACTCGCTCAACTTCGGCGTGGGGACGCGGAATGACATGAACACTAATCAGTTCACCAACTCTCCGGGCCGCAGCAGCACCAGCGTCAGTCGCAGCTTTAACCGCACCTACGTCACCGCGAACGAAGATCGTCACGTAGCCTGCTCCGATGTACTCCTTGCCGAGCAGCTGCACATTCGCGGCCTTGACCATGGCATCGGCAGCTTCAACGGCGCCAACGAATCCCTTGGTCTCAACCATTCCGAGTGCTTCTAAGGGCATCTCTTTAGTCCTCACTTTGTAATTGTAGAAATTAAAAGCGACTGTATCGGGTCACTGTTGAGCTCAACGTATCACCCCGCGACCCAAGAATCAAGAGACGCATATCTTTTGCGATGCAAAAGTTTGACAGCGTTTAGCAGCGCAAGCTATAGTGCGGAAAACCTTGGAGTTGTGGTGTTTGTCAGACGGCGGCACAGTGGGCATCAAGGGCGTTTCGGAGACTCGTTTTAGTTTTGCTTACTGAGCGTTTCAAGGCAGATCGGTCCAACCAAGCCAACGCCTGGAATCGAGCGATTGGAAATGGCAGCGAGTATCGGCGAACAATTGCGACTCGCACGCGAGGAGCGTGGGATTGGCCTACGCGAAATCTGCGATCAGACGCGCATTTCCGTCCATTATCTAGAAGCGATCGAAGCGAACGACTACCAACGTTTACCGGGTGGTGTATTTAATAGGAGCTTCATTAAGGCCTACGCTCGTTGCGTTGGCTATAGTGAACGGGAGGCAGTCGAGGGGTATACTCGCTATCTGCGTGAGCATGGCGACAACAGCGACGACGTGAATACCACGCCGATGCAATCCAAGGTTTACACTGATACACCAGCAACCCGCTCCCCATTTTTGACAGTAGCCCTGGCCATTTTGATTCTGGCGTTGCTCACTGCAGGAGCTCTGGCCGCCTTGCATTGGTACCAAAAAAGAGCGAATGCGTCGCCGGCCAGGCGGTTTTCGTTTGTCATGCAATCGGTGCCAAAGCACCTGGCTGGCATAGTGACAACAAGTAGTCTAGGATTACAGAAAACTGATCAAGAAACAGTCTTACAATAGTTTCAGGCGAGTACTTGTCTGTTGCCCGGCAGCGCAAGACTCGAATGCGTGTGTTACTAAGAACCTGCCCGCCCGAAAGGCGGGCAGTGGTGTCTTACGACATCTTCAATCTCAATCAGTAATTCATAGGAGTCTCTACTAAGAAATGATTACCACTGACATAGTTGAGGGTCTGACGTTTGATGACGTTCTCCTGATCCCGGATCGTTCCGACGTTCTGCCCTACGAAACAGACGCTTCTACCCAATTTACTCGCAACATCCGGTTACAGATTCCGCTGTGCTCGGCCGCAATGGATACCGTTACTGAGGCGTCGCTGGCGATTGCGCTCGCGCAGCAGGGCGGCATCGGGGTGGTCCACAAGAACCTGTCGATCGAGCGACAGGCCGAAGAAGTCGACAAAGTAAAGCGATCTGAGTCAGGCATGATTGTCGATCCCGTTACCATCCGGCCTGATCGACCCGTTAGAGAAGCGCTCCAGGTGATGGAGCGGTTTCATATCAGCGGGGTTCCGGTGGTCGATGAAGCGGGCCACTTAGTGGGCATCATTACCAATCGCGATCTGCGTTTCGAGACTCGTTTCGAGATTCCCGTGTCGGAAGTCATGACGAAACAGCCACTCGTCACAGTGCCGGTCGGCACAACGCTCGACCAGGCGAAAGCAGTCTTGCAAAAACACCGCATTGAGAAACTGTTGGTGGTCGACGACGACAAACGGATCAAGGGTCTGATTACGGTAAAAGATATTCAGAAGGCGATTAAGTACCCGACAGCCGCGAAGGATAACCTGGGCCGTTTGCGCGTGGCCGCTGCCATCGGAGCCACGGGCGACTATCGAGAGCGTGCGGATGAACTAGTCAAAGCGCGCGTGGATTGCCTGGTGATCGATACGGCTCACGGGCACTCAACCAGAGTCATCGACGCGGTGCGCGAAATTAAGCGACGTCATTCAGATACCGATTTGATTGCCGGCAAT
>DATFRK010000845.1:0-9151 GCA_035263325.1 Pyrinomonadaceae bacterium
ACTGCTAACAAGCGTCCCGGCGCCAATCGCCGTATTGAACTTTTTTTCGGTGAGGCTCAGAAGCGAATAAACACCTACTGCCGTGTTGAAAGTGCCGGTCGTCAGCCTCAGGAGCGCCTTCGTGCCTACCGCAGTGTTGCCGCCAGGATAGCCCCCGGGTGGCGCAGGAATGACTGCCTTCGCCTTTGGTGACAACTCGAGGCAGACAACCAGCATCAGAATGCGAAGCAAAGTTTGGGGTTTCGTGATTATTTTCGCCTTTTTCGTCTTCATGCTTGGTTTTTCTAGTTTTGCTTTTGTTTCATTATCTTCTCTTTCACGAGTCACTACCGGAAACGGCGGGCGAGATTCGCAATTAATTTGTGTCGGCGACAAAGCTGATCGAGCATCGCCCGAGGGTGGATAGTTTGTTCCAGTGTCGTTGCAGCAGGGCAGCAACGCGGTCGCCCGTTAGCAAATTACCGCATCGTGCCGGCGGCCAGAGGGAGTTATCTGGCCTACACCAAATAACGCATCGCGCTCAAAGCCGGCTCAAGGCGCCACCAGAGTCGAGGCAACGGGGAGAGTTGGGCCGGTTGCCGATCCGACATGAACATTATTATTCATGTACCAAATCCTGGTTTGGCGAGTGCTGGCATTGTAAAGCAGATAATCGGGTCTGCCGCTACGATTGAAATCGGCCGCTCCCGCCAAGCTCCAGGCTGCCAGAACAGTAGGGCCAGTTGCCGATCCGACATGCACATTGTTGTTCATGTACCAAATCCTGGTTTGGCGCGTGCTCGAGTTGAACAGCAGGTAATCCGGATGTCCGTCCCCGTTAAAATCCGCCATTCCCACCAAGTCCCAACTTACGGGAAGAGTCGGGCCATTGCCTGCCCCGACGTGAACATTATTGTTCATATACCAAATGGCTGTTTGCCGCGTGTTGGGCTTGCGAAGCACAATATCCGGTTGGCCATCCACATTAAAGTCACCTGTGGCCACTATTTCCCAGCCGACAGGGATCGTTGGTCCAGGTGCTGTCGCGTTGTGCGTTACTCCCGACAAATACCAGATTGCTGTTTCGTGTGTGCCAGAGTTGAATAGCAGGTAATCTGGATGGCCGTCGCGATTGAAGTCGGCCACGCTCACCAAACTCCAGCCTCCAGGAAGACTCGGGCCGCTGCCTCCTCCGATACGAACATTGTTATTCATGTACCAAACCGCTGTTTGTCGGGTACTGCCATTATAAAGAACAAGATCCGCACTCCCGTCATTGTTGAAGTCAGGTGGCGTAGGTGTGGCTGGACCAAAGGCGAGAGAGCCACCTAAGTCGGCTGCAAACGTGCTTCGCACGCCGGCTGGAGTAAATTTATAGATCGCATTAACCGACGCGAACAGATTGCCAGCGCTGTCAAAGGCCAGCGCAAGCGGCGTAAGCCCCGAGGCAAAAGTGCTGCGTGCCCCAGCCGGAGTGAATTTATAGATTCTTCCGTTGACCCAATCGCCTACGAAAAGATTGTTTGCGCTGTCGAGCGCAAGACTAAACGGACCTATACCATGGCCTACAAGGTATGTTGTGGAGAGAAAGATGCTTCGTACTCCAGCCGGTGTGTATTTATACACGGCGCATCCCGCACCGTCTATGAAGTCGCCTGCGTCCACTACAAACAAATTGCCAGCCGTGTCAAAGGCTAGACCAGATGGGTCAATAAGTCCGGATGCGAAGACAGTTCGTGTTCCGTTCGGAGCGTATTTATAGATTTTGGCTGTGTTATTGATACCGTCGCCACCAGCACCCGCAAAGAGATTTTCCGCGCGATCGAAGGCCAAGCTCCATACGCCCGCCAATCCAGAGGCGAAGCTACTTCGAACTCCGTACGGCGTAAATTTGATGATGCTGCCGTTATCCACCACAAGCAGATTGCCATCGCCATCAATGGCGAGAGACCCGGAGTTACTCAGTCCGCAGGCGAAAGTGTTTCGCACGCCGTTTGCGTTAAATTCATAAATGCTGTTGCCTCCCGACACGAAGAGATTCTCTGCCGACGCGTTGGCGCAAATCAAAACGATCGCTCCAAACCACGCTACACTGCGCAGTAGATGGTCGATGCTCCCAATGGCAGATTTGCATTTTGTTTCTCTAAGTTTGTTTTTCATAAGCTACTTCCTTCCGGATGGGTTTGCTTTGTCTGGAGTTTTTCATTGCGACATCATGTACTGCCATGCCTCGGCGAGCGTTGGTGTGCCACCCGGGTGGTCAAGCGGTGTGTAAAGATCAAAAACAGTAGACAGATGAGGGTTGGGGCTTTTAAAGCCACCCCGTTGCGGCTTCAGGTCCGTGACGAGCCTGTGAGTGAATCCGTACGGCGGCGAGCTCGCTTCAACCGTCGCAACCGGCCCGAAGCCAGTCATACCTAACGACTCCCATCCAGTGAGGATCGCCTCAAAGGAGTCGTCGCGGTCGTGTGCCAGACCCCAGTACCGTGCGGAAGGCGTTACATGGGTCAACTCCCACTCGCTGACGGTATCGACAACCGCGGAGATCATCACCACTCGGTCCACGACCTCGTGTTTGGCGATCATCACAGCATTGCCGCCTCCCTGCGAGTGTCCACCGACAGCGATGTGCGACCAATTTGGATGGCCGTCCGCCAGGAACTCCGACCAGCCCTCATCAGGATAGTTGGCGTCAAGGTATTGAAGCAATCTCGTGAGGCGATTAACGATGCTGTTTGGCTGGTTGACGTCGACAACAGGACTGTCGATGCCCAGGCCGTTTCCATACACAATCTCGAAATGCGCATCCTCCAGGCAGGAGTTCAGATCGGGGCTGCCAGCGCACACTTCTTTTAGATTAACGTCATTTACGTACATCAAGCCGATGACGTGGTAGCCCAGACGTGCGGCCTCCTCCTGGACGAACTGGTAGTTTGTAGGGGCAACAGACAGTACGGCAGACGACCGTCCCGGTAGGAACACGAACAGCTTGTGATTGGTGTGCGCCGTCGGGTCGAGCCAGGCAAGGTGGTCGTCAAGCGCCTGGTCGATCGCTGGGTCAGTGGCCTCCGGCGCGACCATGTGAAGAACCAGTGGCGGCTCTTGGGCCAGTATCAGATTCTGTGGACCAGCCGTCCGAAAGAGCAAGCTGATAAGCAATAACAAAGGCAAGCGTGAAATGGTTAAATAACGTGCGCCAATATGAGCAGTTATGAATTTGATTTCTGTTAGTTTGGTTTTCATGATTCTTCCTCTATTTCACTAGTCACTACCGGAAACGACAGGCGAGATTCCGAACTAAAAAATGTGATTAGGGCAACGGACGTCCCAGTATTTCGAAGGGCTTAATGCCCCAGTATGTGCTCTGACACGTTTTGCGGAATCTCGGGGCGGAGTTCCGGTAGTAGATGAGTGAACGGCCAGAAATGACTTCTCATGATGAGCGGTCAAAGAGGGCCAAAACAACGAAAGGGAATTAGCTCATGAGAAATTCAAACACTAAGAAAATTCGCCGGCCAGTGGCTCTGCTACTCGTATTAGTGGCTAGCATCGTCGGCCTTACGCCAGCCTTTTCGACTAGCGTTCGAGCTGATTTTAGCATCTATGACGTGTCGGGAAACTATGTTCTTTCGGGCCAAAGCTGGGACTACGGCACTGGGGGTAGCAATGAAAAACAACCTGTTCCAGGCAGTGGCATCGGTCTCATCACGTTTACGCCCGATAGCGGCACCTTCCACGCACGCTTCATAGGAAGAGTATTAGGAGAAAATCTTGATATCGTCCGTGACGGCACCTATACCGTCGACCCCGACGGTCACGGGGCAATGACATTTTTATCGCTAAACGGGAACGTCAGGCACCGCGATTTCTATCTCAT
The DNA here is from genome assembly GCA_035263325.1 of Pyrinomonadaceae bacterium. Classification (GTDB taxonomy): domain Bacteria; phylum Acidobacteriota; class Blastocatellia; order Pyrinomonadales; family Pyrinomonadaceae; genus PSRF01. Next base: position 3,857 of record DATFRK010000845.1, read on the forward strand.
TAACGGGGGCACCGAGATCAAGTGGGTCGATACACAGCCGCCTGGCGCCGCGGTAATAAGCGGCAGCGGCACGATGACCAAACAATAGGGCAAACGATCTCAGATGGCCAGCACGGCCCGATAGCCGTGCTAGCACGCTGGGTTCGAAGCGAAGCAGACGGCCCGCCCGCCTCATGGAATCTCGGCGTGGTAAGGAGAGCCGTGGCTACAGGTTTAAAACTGCTTCTTCAACGCCACGTACCAGATTCGTCCCCTGATATTGGCGGTCCATTCGTCGTAGCCGTTTTCAAACGCGCCAGCGACGAACGGCGGATCCTGGTCGAATACATTGTTCATGCCAAGCGTGATGGTGGTGTTATTCAGCCATGACCGCCACCCACACGGATTGTAAGCCGCTGTAGAAATCGGCGCGACGTTCTTTCCCTTGCCGTCCGTCATCTCCGCATTCTTGCCGCCGCTCCTGGCATGTCCGGCGACCTCGTCTTGCGCAGACGCAGGCAAGTTAAACGTGTAGTTGACGATCAAATCAAGTGTCGTCCATTCACGGATCTTGCGATCCTCGAAGAAGGAGTCCCAATACTGTCCAATGTAATGAACGATGAGACCGACATCGAGTCCGCCGAGCGATGAGCCCGCCGGGCCGTCATAAAACACACTTGTATACCAGCGGTTTCTCGGGAATGAGCCACGTCTCGCTCCTACAAATTGGTTGTCAAAATTAAGTTTGGGTAGCGCCGGGGTGTCCTGCCATACGTATCGAGCGAGGTAGTTGCCGTTGACGATGAACGTGAACCTTCCGAAGTCGCCGTGACCTAAGATCGACGTATCCAGTTGATACAAAGCCTCGTAATCGAGACCTTCGGTCCAAATCCGAGCTGCGTTCTGCTGCTCGATAGCGGTCACGCTCAGGATTTCTCCGGTAACAGGGTCGCGGTGAATAAGGTCTGACCATAGGCCACCGGTCGGAGCGCCGTTGGGCAAGGTCCCCTTACTACTTGCGAAGTTAAGATCCACCATGAATGCGGGGTCGGAAGCGATCAAGACGTTGCGCAAATCGATGTGGTAGAAGTCCGCGGTTAGCGTGAGTCCTTTGATCACTTTCGCGGGGGTCCAAACAATGCCGTAGGTCCATTCATACGCCACTTCCGCGTTCAAGTTTGGATTGCCGCCAATTGTTTCTTTGCTCGTAGTTCCCGGCGGAGTCAGCGGGGTGCCAGGCGTTCGCCCAAGCGGGTCGCCTGGAAGCACTCTCGCCGGATCTATAACGAGCTCGGTCTTATGAACCTGCGAAGTAAACAATTCGGCAAGGGTCGGAGCGTGATAAGCTTCGTTATAAGTCCCGCGCAAGGTCAGCGACGAATCGAATGGCTGCCAGCGGAAGAAAAATTTCGGTTTTTCCGTAGAACCGAAATCGCTATAGTTATCATACCTTTCCTGGTACCCTAATTCCAAGCTGTAGAGACCAGGGCAGTGCCAGACGGCGTTTGTAACAGGGACACGAACCTCCCAGTAGACGGACCAGACATCCCGGCTCCCCCTGGTTGGGAGGAAACTAGTCTGGCCCTGGCCAATTGTTTGCCCCGAAGCCGTTAGCGAGTCAGGCTGATCATTTTCGTGCTCGGTCCGGTGTTCACCGCCGATCGCAAAGGCTATGGGCCCAGCCGGAAGGTTCCATAGATCGCCGTATAACTTGAGGTCTTCCAGCATCAGCGAGGCGGTGCCGAGGCGATGAGTGGTGACAAAAATTTTATGAAGCACCGCAGGCGAGTTTTGCTTAACGCTAAACGGATTAAAGGCGGTCGCCGGATTTGTGTCGAGTAGCGCGGCCCGCAATGCGTTGTTGTCCACGATTTCCCCCTCTAGCCCGGTGCGACGATCTTCAGTATAACGGAAACCGTTTTCCCAGTTCCAAGTCTTAAAGTAATCCCCGAACTCGGCCAAGTTACCCTTAAGACCACCGGTGAACTCATAGTTATTGGTTGTAATCTTGTTCGAATGCAACCCTGCTCTGAAACGCACGCCGGTCGTGAGCTGAGTTCCAGGGGGCACAGCACTTATTTGACTCCCGGGAACGTTCCGGTCCGCTCCTCCAGGGGAGGTGTAATCTGCCACGGTGAATGGATTAAACGGATTCTGAATCGGCACGCTGATACCCGTTCCGGCAGTAGTTATGCCAAAAGGGTGAGTTGCATCCGTGAATACGTCTGGTGCTGAAGTAACTGTTGGCAAATTGTCAGTAAGTGGAGCTGGCGGCAGGGCGCCATCCCAGAAACTGCGCACATACTTGAAATCACCAAAAAGCTCCAAGTATTGCTGGCAAATCTTGTGGTCAAGCGACCCGTAGAGGTACTCACGGTCTACTGGGGCCATGGCCGGGGTAAGAGCATTGAAGTTAAAGAGTTGCTGGGTCCGCGGAAGACTGGAAAGCAGCACGTATTCCGGATCATTCTCTACGTTTGGAAAGGCGTGCCGCGCGGGTGATCCCGCACCGCGGTTAAGGCTTGGCTGGTAAACGAAATCTCCGACACGCCCAGGAAAGTCGCCAGACCTTCCATCATCACCACCAAAGCGGGTAAAGTCAGCATTGGAGGAAATATCGCGGTCGCGGTTGTAGATAGCGGCGCGATTGTATACTTCCGCATAAACAACGATGTCAGTCTTGTCGTCCCCGGTGCCGGCGAGGAGGTATGCTCTCTCCTCACCCTGATCGTTAGAGGCGCCGAGATTGGTGTTGCCATAGCTGGCATAAATTTCGAGGCCACGAAACTTGTGAATCAACCAAACGTTAAACACCCCAGCGACTGCGTCACTTCCGTAAATGGCGGAAGCCCCATCCTTCAGGATGTCGATGTGATCAATTAGGCCAAGTGGAAACACGTTGAGGTCAACTCGGCCACCGAAGAAAAAATCGAGGTCGGCATTATGACCAGCAAAGCCGTCAGGCGCGAGACGCCGTCCGTCCTGCAAGACGAGGGTTTCTTTGGAGAAAAGACCCCGCAGGTCGATTTCTGTTCGGCCATCACCGATAATGTTTACATTTTCATTGATGGACGCTCCAGTAGCCATCGCTAGCTTCTGAACAAAATCAGTGGCATTGCGTATACCGAGTCGTTCGATATCGACCCTGCGATAGGTGTCCACAGGCTGCGGCCCGACTTCTTCAGCAGTAGGAATGTTTGAGCCGGTCACGATGACCTCGAACGTTGTAGCAACAGGTTGGAAAGCTGTCCCCGGTGTGGGTGTAGGCGTAGGCTCCTGGGCCTGCGCGCCAGTAAATGAACAAACGATAACTGCAATGATCGCGGGATACCCCCGATTGGGGAGCGCATGCGCTCCCCAGACTGGATGGCTTCTAACGCGCTTGCTCCCATTGCAGCTATTGTTAGAAGCCGCCTGTTGCATGGGGGCAGATACTGGCTAGTTCTCGGCGGAAAAGAGCGTTAGTAACCCCGGTGTACTGGCTCGTGTATCTTGTAATTGCCCATCGAAATATGCTCGGACCACGAATCCGCCGTATCGCCGTGCATCAGAGAAAGGCATTGGAATTTTCGGACGCCCATAAGTTGCTTCGAGAAACCTCGGAGCTCCGGAATGCCAGTCGCTTGCAGAGGTAAGCCAACGATAACCGACTTGCGCATTTGTTGGCACCATCTTGTTATCTTTCGTTAGGTCATAAAAGGAAACGATAAGTTTTACAGCGTGGCCATTTGGCGTGCCCGGTCGTTGTCTTACTCCAACTTTAAGAGTGAAATGACTCTGTGCCTTTGGATCGCTGGACTCCGATAACGTTGTCTCGGTGATCTTTAAAATTGTGTCCTGCGAAGTGTTGATTCGCCGTAAGAGTTGAGGGAAGCGCGCGTCGGAATGAAGCGCACGAAATTCAGGAAGAAACGCGATCCATTGTAAGACCCCTGAATGCTCTGCGTAGGCGCGTTCGAGTTCGCGAAAAGCTCCTTGCTTGTCGCCCAACGCGATGGAAACTGCAGCGATCAAAGGCGCTGATACATATCGCTTCTCCCTGGCTTGCAAAAGCCGAGTGAGAATATCTTTGGCGTCGGTCTCGCGGCCCATGCGCGCGTAGGTGATGGCGAGGCCGCTACTCGGCAAACCCGTTGCTTCCTGGGCTTTGGTGTAAAGCGAGATTGCCTGGTCGAAATTGCCTTTCTCGCGATAGGCGGCGGCCAGAACTGAATCCAGATAAAAGTAGTTTGGGTCGAGCTGAAGCGTTCGTTGACCTTCGACAACTGCGTCGTCAATGCGGTCGTTAGCCAGATAGGCCGCTGTGGCAATGTAGCTAGTGACAGGCGATATTGGATCCAGCTTCTCAGCCTGCAGGGTAAACTGAAGACCGTCTTTTACCTCGCCACGGAAGAGTGGGTGTAGCCCTGAGAAGAGGTGAGCTGTGGCGCAGTTGGAATCGAGCTCGAGGGCGCGCTTCAATTCGGCATCAGCGCTGGTCAGGTCCCAGTCAAGGACGCGCTTTGATTCGCTAAGATAGCAATGCGCCTCAGCATCTTTCTCGTTGAGGGCGATTGCCTTTAAAGCTGCTTCTCTTGATGCCGGGTAAGCCTCGAGTGGTTTTACATAAACGTCGGCTAAAAAATACCAAATCTTCGCGATCCCCGTCCAAGCACGCGAAAATGTTGGATCTTTCTCGACGGCACGCTGAAAAAAATCGAGCGCCCTTCGCAAATCCTCTTCACTGCTCTTGTTCGAGAAATAAAGGCCCTGCAGATAAAGATCATATATCTCCGTGTTACGTTGTGGCTGGGCGGGAAGCGCACCGGCGAGTTTAATCTTGAGCGCATCAACAATAGAGCGAGTGATTTCATCCTGCAGCGCAAAGACACCCGCCAGCTCGCGGTCATAGGTTTCCGTCCAAAGATCAAAGCCGGTTCGTGTATTAATCAATTCCGCGGTAATGCGAACGTGGTTACCGTCGCGTCGCAAACTTCCTGCGAGTACACTCGCAACGTTCAGCCTTATCCCGACCTCACTCGCGGCTATGCCCGTTCCTTTGAATGAAAATGACGACGTGCGGCCAACGACGCGCAGCCCATCAACCTTTGCCAGCGTGTGAAGAATTTCCTCGCTTATCCCGTCGCAGAAGTATTCCTGATCCTTTCTCTGGCTAAGATCGAGGAATGGTAGAACCGCGATACTTTTCTCGGGAGGATTAAACTGCCGGCCTCGGAAGAGTTCGCCACGAAATAACCAGATCGCAGCCGCGCCTAAAAGGAGACCCGCCGCGCCCGTTGCGACTAACTTCGGATTACGTCGCGACCAGCGCCAGAT
>DATFRK010000846.1:0-5443 GCA_035263325.1 Pyrinomonadaceae bacterium
GGGCAGCGTCCGATGTCGTTAGTGCAGGTCGAAGACTAACTCCATTCTGTGCATGGGCGTTAACTGACAAATACTCGTCAGCATCGATTTAATCTCGAAGGGCTTGGCGAAGAAATCATCAGCTCCGGCCGAATAGCAAGCCTTCTGAATCTCTAATTCATCGTTTGAACTCATCATCAAAATCCTGGACTCGGGCAGATGGCCTTTCATGTATTCCAGTAGCCACATGCCAATTTCCGGGGTATCGGGAGCGGGGGGCAATTGCAAGTCCAGGATAGCGACGTTGGGCCTATAAAAAGTGGCGCGACGAACGGCAGTGTGCAGGTCGTTTGCCGTTATGACATCGTATTCGTCGCACAGGCTCCAATAGAGTTGTTGTGTGATCGTCTCATCGTCATCGACCACCAGGATTCTCGGCTTCATCACGGGAAGTCTCCTTAACCTTGCTGGCTATTTAGCAATGGCTGTACCGGAACTTTTTCGGTGGGCAATTCGGAAGAATAGCGAGGATTTTCGGGGAAACGTGAGGCTTGCAAGGTTTCTTACGTGTCTACTTCAAGAAACACTTGCTTTGGAACACGTCTACACTGGTGGACTTTGGAGTGCGGCCGCTTTGGGATTACGCGGCGTCCAGAAGGTCGATCCCAAAGCGGCGACAAGTCGCCGCACTCCAAAGGCTACGGCTTGACTGGCTTGGTTTGTTTCGGCGGCGGGGGGGGCGTGTCGGACGGATCGTCGTCTTCGCCAACTTCATCAATAACCTTGAGTTCAGCGCCGAACTTCTGATAGCCGCGAAAACGAATATCGTTCCGACTCTGCAACACAAACTTGGGCTCGCGCGTGGTCATCAAGATCTCAGAATGCGACGGCAGCAGAAACTTGTGTTCGTTAATCGTTACCCAGTCGTAATCGATGACGCTACTGGCTTCGGTGATGGGAAAGTCGCCCGGTATCTCGGTGGCAATCTGTTCGAACCGCAGGACGCGGTCCAACTCGCGGTCGATCCACATGCGACCCCGTGAGCCGACAATAGTGGCGTTGCTACCACCGACACTAAGAGTCAGTTTCGAATTCTCTCTCGCGATGGTGTATTCGTAAACGACTGTGCGGCGTCCCTGGATCGTATCGGTATCGACCACTTTGAATTCAGTCTTCGACTCCGGCTTGAAAACATCCGCCTGGGCCGAGATATATTCCACGCCGCTACTGGTCGCGCCTTTGACGTACTTACTGTAGTCCTTGCTACTCTGCACATCAGGAGCGGCCGGCATTCCGTTTACACTGAGCAGTCTATATTCCTCACCAGCGTTAGCTCGATAGCCGACGGCGATGGATAGATTATCCTGGGGTATCCAATTGGTAGTGTTCCCATAGGCCACGGAACGCTTTATTAGTTGCTTCACGATGAAGTCGGGCATCGCATTCGCTGCCGCCAGCGTTACATTGCGGGTGCGTTCCAGCAGGTCACTACTATCGGCTTCGGAAGGCCGCGCCGCCGCTGTCGGATTGGCTCTTCGTCTTTCAGCCTCTTCGAGGGTGCGGCGGATGAGCGCGTCGTTGCCACTCTTGGTTGCCACTAGTGAGCGCATGCCGTCGGTCAAGGGAAAACTGATGCCCCGCTTGCGGATCTCTTCGACAATCTCGTCGCGCATCTCCGGATGCCGAGGCAGTTGATAGATAAGCGAGACTATGTCCTTGCTGGAAAGTGGTTGCGTATCCTGGGCAGAAAGCTTTAACGGCTGAATGAATAGGAGCGCAAATACTAGGAAAACAAAGGAATTTCTAAAAAAGGGGTGCATCCCGGGAGAACCTTTGAAAGCAGTTTTGTTGATTACACACTTCCGATGGACTAGGGCCTGAGTGTGGTTGCCTAAAAAGTAGCGCAAACGGCTGGATTGTTCAAAGGAGGGGCAACTTGCCGTTCTTTGTGCTTAGAGCTTAGTACTTTGTACTTGGTTCGTTGTCCTTGGTGATTTGGATTTATAAGAAATACGAAGAACAAGGTACAAAGCACAAAGAACAAACAATAAAGCAGCAAACTCAAAAGCAAAGCTGCCTCACAGCGTGGGCAAGAATGTCACAGCAGCGAGTCAATTCATCCCTGGGTACAAATTCTCCCGTCCGGTGCGCGACCCGGATATCGCCCGGGCCAATAACCACCGCTTCACTGCCAAGCGCCATCATTTGGGCGCCTTCAGTGCCAAAAGCGACCGTTCCTGCTGTCTTGCCGGTAGCCTCTTCCATTAGTTTTATCAACGGCGAGTCAGGGGGCGTCTCAAATCCACTATCAGCTCGGCCGGCATCGACGCTGCAAGAGAACTCGGGATCGTGGCGCTTTTCGTCTTCAATCGCCAAGTCCAACAGTTCGAGCACGCGGGCTGAAGGCTGAGTTGGTATCGGACGCCATTCGAGGGTGAAGCGGCACTCGCCGGCGATGACATTCTTAGCCGAACCACCCTTTATCAAACCGACGTTGAGTGTCGTGTACGGTGGATCGAAAGCTGAATGCTGTTCATCGTTGAGTTGGGCCGCGATCTTCTCGAGGCGCGAGATCAATCGGGCGGCCGCGAACACGGCTGAACTGCCAAGGGCAGGATATGCGCTGTGGGCCTCGCGACCGCTCACAATAACTTCCGCCAACGAGTAGCCTTTGCCCGCGCGTATCGGACGCAACGAGGTAGGCTCACCAACAATGCTGTAGCGCACTTGAAAGGCCTTCGTCTGTGCCAGAAACTTTGCTCCTCGCAAGCCAATCTCTTCGTCGGCAGTGAAGATCAAAGCCAGCGGCCGTCGCAGTAACTTGAGGTCTAATGTCTCGACCGCGGTGAGAGCGGCGGCGATGAAGCCTTTCGTATCACACGAGCCGCGACCGTAAAGTTTTCCCTCTGATTCGGTAAGGACCCTGGCGTCGTTCCAGGTTGGATCGTAAGGAACGGTGTCGGTGTGGCCCACCAGTGCCAGTTCAATTTGTGTATCGTCTCCGAAATCGGCGCCGGCGAGCGCGACAAGGTTGATCTTTTCCGTGTCGGTTTCATCCGTATAAGAGAACCGGCGGGTGGAGAAGCCTAAACGCCGGCAACGTTGTTCCAGGTAGTCCACGATTTCCGCGTTCGGACGGGCTGACACGGAATCGATCGCCACCAAATCGAAGAGTGTTTTCTCAACAGTCATTCTTAGTTCCATAGTCGTCGCTGCAAGTCCGAGAAGTTTCTTACTATCTCATCCTGCAGCGGATGTCGGCCAGCCTCTATGATCTGTTTCCCGGCCACAAAAACCTCACGCACAGCCGTGCGCGATAAAGAAAAGACTATCGCACTGAGCAGATCTTCCTTCCCGGCGCCGGCGATCGATGGGTCGTTAAGGTCCACCGTGAAGAAGTCGCCTGGGAGACCGGTTCCCAGGTTTCCACCGGCGAGGCCAATGCTTTCAGCGCCGTTAATGGTGGCGCATTTGAAGAGACGCCGCGCCAATGCCGATTGACTCAAGTCGTCCCAGGGAGCCAGCACATTGCGTTCTTTTCTTTGCAGCCGCAAGTGATACTCAAGTTCGCGAGCATCTTCCAGCAGATCAATCTGCACCTGGCTGTCAGTGCCTAACGAAATGGGTACCTGCTCCTTGAAGTAACCATCCACTGGAATTACCCCGTCTCCCAAATTTCGCTCAGTCGTAGGACAGGCGCAAACTGTAGCACCCGCTTCAGCAACGGATTCAATCGCCTTCGACGTGACATGAATGGCGTGTACCGCACAGAACCGCCGGCTGAGAAGTCCCTCGGTGCTGAGCAAAGCCACCGGTGAACGCCCATATTCCTCGATGCAAGCAGAGACCTCTGCCGGTTGCTCCGCGACGTGCATATGAATCGGCAACTCTTGCTCGGTGCCATAGTTGATGATCGATTTCAGATACGGTAAAGGCACGGCTCTCACACTGTGGGGAGCAATACCGACCCAGGCCATCGCCTCAGTATCGCCTAACTGAGTTTTCAGTTTCTGTACGTTCGCTAGATAAACCTCCGGCGCCTTTTCGATAAAGCGAACCTGCAGCGGGTTGGGTTCGAGGTCATAACCAGTGCGGGCATAAGCCACTCGCAACAGCGCTATTCGGATGCCGACATCCCTGGCGGCCCGGACAACTTCCATGGCCAACAGGTTTGGATCGTCGTAAGGCTTACCACCGGGTGCGTGGTGGAGGTAATGAAACTCGCCGACAGCAGTTATTCCGGTCAGCGCCATCTCCAAAAATGTCATCCGTGAAGCGGCATAGACATCGTCGGGCTCGAGCTTGTTCGCCGCGGCATACATCAGTTCGCGCCAGGTCCAGAAGCTGTCGGTGTTCTGCGAGCGAAATTCCGTGCGCCCGCGAATGACGCGTTGGAACGCATGTGAGTGTGTGTTGATTAGTCCAGGAAGAAGGGCGCGATTCTTGAGGCGAGTTGGATTGGTAACTTCACTCTGTGGAGCAATACGAAGAATTTGCCCCTTACTATCAAGTACCAGGGCGAGGCCTGACTGGAAAGCGTCGTCGACGTAAATCAAGTCTGGAAGCCACGCTTGCTCAGTATTGTCCATAGTCTAGTTCGCCAGATTCTTTAGCGCCAGAACTTCACGTGCAGCGGAACGATCGCCGGTACAACTAATGCGCCGCGGGGCCGCCAGGTATTCGAGACGAAAGCCGAGGTTGTTGTACAAGTCAATGATTCTCGGCGTTGCCTGGTTGGAAATCACCACCGGCCCTGGATGACGAGAAAGAAATTCTGCCGTCCGCACCTGGTCCGTCCAGGAAAAACCACCAGCACTGTAGCTGGTGAACTCCACATCGTATGGCGGATCGGCATAGACAAAATCTTCTGCTTGAATCCCGAGTTTTTCAATATCGCAGTTTGAGAAGGTCCACGCGCTCATGATTGGCACATAGTCGTGGAAATGAGTCACATAGTTAATCGCAGTATAGGTGCCGAAGGGGACGTTGAATTCGCCACTCTGGTTGAAGCGGCAGAGACCATTAAAGCAGGTCCGATTTAGATAGTAGAAGAGTTGCGCTGCTTCTGCGCTCCGGGCCTGAGTACCGACTAGTTCGTTGAATCGTCTGCGATGCTGGTAGAAGAGAGTTTCATCGTTGCGCATCTCCAGCTTTAGTTCGAGACCCTTTTGCACCTGGCGGTAGAAGTTGATGAGGTGCGGATTGATGTCGTTCAAAAGGGCCACGGTTGGTTGAAGGCCCAGGGCGACGGCGAGACCACCACAAAAAGGTTCGACGTAGCGTCGCTCGCGGAAGGGTTGCCATAACGGTTGCAAGTCGCTAACTAACCAACGTTTGCCGCCCGCCCATTTCAAAGGAGGCTTTAAGTTTTGTTTCTGAGATGCAGTTATGCTGCTCACGCGATTTGCGCCCGACTAAGTGAGGATAAAAATATCATACGGGAAGGGACAAGCCGCAATTAACT